>JAUROO010000059.1 GCA_030829765.1 Miltoncostaeales bacterium
GGATCCGCCTGCTTCCCCGCCGAGCCCATGCTGGTGTGCGCCGGCAACCCGTGCCCCTGCGGGCACGCGGGCGACCGGGCGCGCGCATGCACATGCGCCCCTGCGGCGGCAGAGGCCTACCGCGCCCGCATCTCCGGCCCGGTTGCCGACCGGATCGACCTGCGCGTGGACCTCGCGCGACTGGATCGCCGCGACATGCTGGGGCACCGGGCACCGGGTGAGTCAACGGCAGATGTGCGCGGGCGGGTGGAGAGGGCGCGCCGTGCGCAGAACGCCCGGGGCCAGGTGGTGCCGAACGCCCGGCTGGGAGCGGCGTCGGCGCGTGAGGCAGCGGGACTCGACCGGAGCGCTCGCGACATGCTGGGCACCGCGGTCGATCGCCTGGGTCTCTCGGCCCGGGGGTGCGATCGGGTGATACGCGTCGCGCGGACGGTGGCCGACCTCGCGGGCTCTGAGCGCGTCGCCGGCGATCACCTCGCCGAGGCGCTGCGATTCCGCAGCGCCGGGGCGCTCACGTGACGACAACCGACGCGGACTGGCCCCTGGGTCTGGCGTGGATCGCCCATGTGCTCGCGCGCGACCTCCAGCGTGCCGCGCGCGAGGCCGGGGGGCCAGAGGCCCTCTGGGCGGCACCCGGGGCCCGGATGGGCGCGGTGCTGCACTCCCGGCCCGATGTGGCGCGGCGGGCGACGTGGGCCCGCGATGGGTTCCGCGCGCGTGCCATGCGCGCGGAACTGGGCCGGATGGGGATCACGCATGTGCCGATCACGTCCCCCGAATATCCGGACCGGTTGCGGATGATCTTCGACCCTCCCTTCGGCCTGTTCGGTACGGACGGAATGGCAGCCGCTCTCCGATCCATGCATGGCGCACCATGCGTGGCGATCGTCGGCAGCAGGCGGCCGACTGGCGCCGGGCGGCAACTGGCCCGTGTCGTCGCGCGCGATCTGGCCGCACGTGGGGCCGTCATCATCAGTGGCCTCGCGCGCGGCATCGATGCAGAGGCCCACGAGGGCGCGCTCGAGGCGGGTGGCGTGACCATTGCGGTGCTCGGTTCGGGCGTTGATCGCGTGCACCCCCGACGACACCTTGCTCTTGCGGGGCAGATCGCCCGTGACGGGGCCGTCGTCAGCGAGTACTGGCCCGGAACGGACCCGGCGCCGTGGAGATTTCCTGCGCGGAATCGCATCGTGGCGGGCACGGCCGACGCCGTGGTGGTGGTGGAGGCCGCAGCCCGATCGGGGGCGCTGATCACTGCCGACTTCGCCATGGAGAACGGCACCCCGGTCCTGGCGGTGCCGGGATGGCCGGGGGCCGCCATGTCGGCCGGCTGCAACGCGTTGCTGCGGGCCGGTGCCGCGTTGTGCGAAGGGGCAGACGACGTCGTGGCCGAGGTACGCCATGGCGCCTGGCGGGAGGCCCCCGTGCCCGCGGCCGCATCGGGCACCGATGCGGCCGTGCGTGCGGTGGTGGCGCGCGAGCCCATCGGGGCAGATGCCGTGGCGGCCGCGACGGGGCTCAGTGCCGCGGAGGTGGCGGTTGCGCTGGCCCGGCTCGAGATATCCGGACTGGTCGCGCGAGATCCCGGAGGGTTGTTCCGTGCCGTGGCCGCGGCACCCCGGGCGGAGCGCGGCGACGCGGGTGGCTAGCGGCGTGCCCCCGCAGCGGCGTAGCGCGCCAGCAGGTGCGCGGCGTGCTCAGCCACCACGGCGCGGGTGTCGGATGGGGTGTGAAGCACCGCCTCGCCGCCATGCTTGGTGATCTCGCGCACCAGCCATTCGTCGCTGGCGTATGGGATCTCGACGATGACGGACCCGTCGGAGAAGCGCTCGGCGGATGGATGCTCCTCCGCGAGCCAACGGGCGATCGCCGGGCTGCACCACACCGTTGCGATGTTGGCGCGCGGCTCGTCGGTACCCGTTGCGCCCCACGGCTGATAGGGCACGGCCCGCACCTCGGGGCGCCGTTCGAAGTGTTCATCGAGGGGGGTGGCCCCGCGTATGCGGTCGAGGCGGAAAGTGCGTTGCTCGCCGGCACGACGGCAGTGCGCAACCAGGTACCAGGCGTCGCGCGAATTCATCAGCATGTGCGGCTCGATCTCGCGCCGGGTCACCTCGCCACGCGACTCATTCCAGTAGTCGATCTCGAGCACGCGGTCCTCCCGCACCGCACGGGCCAGCATGGCGCCCACCGGCTCGCTGGCCGTCTGCACGGTCCCGAGCTCCACACCCGTGGACGTTTCTCCCCCCACGGCCCTCTCGATCTTCGCGCGGGCCGAGCCCAGCGACTCCTCGCCCACCAGGGGCAGCCGACCGCCCACGAAGTCGAGGGCCCACAGCAGCGCCTTCGCCTCCAGGGGCGACAGGCGTGCCGGGCGCGAGAACTGGTCGCCGTAGACCTCCTTCTGCACCATCACCACGTCGCCCTCGACCTGGGCGAAGAGGGCGTAGCACCCACCACCGAAGTTGATGAGGTTGAGGAGGGTGAGGTCCTCCTCCAGGGCATCCTGGGTCAGGTTGAGCTCCGCCCGCAGTTCTGCGCACGGGACCTCGGCCTCGTAGGACCGGCCGCAGGCGGCGAGCAGGCGCGTCATCAGGGCCAGGAGCCGCGAGATGCGCTCGACGGGCACCACGCGCTCAGAGGGATCGTCCGGGGCCTCATCGGCGCCCGCGGGCTCCGGCCCGCGGGGCAGGGGCTTGGCACGCCGCCGGGGCTTGGTGGCATGGCGGGTGCGCAGCCGCTCCAGCGCCTGCGCCGTGGCCTCGCGCAGTGGCGGTGGCTCGAGCACCTCGGCCTCATCGCCCAGGCCCAGCACCCACGAGACGATCTCGCGCTCACCGCCGTAGTCCGTGCGGAACACCGCAGAACCGTCGGGGCGCTCCTCCACCTGGCCCTGCTCGCCGAACATCTGGTCCACCCACCAGGTGATCGTGGGCGACAGCGCGATGACTGCTGTGCCCACGGGATCGGCCAGCTGCCAGGGGGCGCGGTCGCGGTACCGCGACAGGTCCACCTCGCTCGGAGGCGGGAAGTCGTGCTCGGCCCGCGTCTTGAAGGTGATGCGCCCCTCGATGCGCGACAGCCGGAAGCAGCGCAGGTCCTCGCGGTCGTGCGCGTAACCCACCAGGTACCAGTTTCCGGCCATGTACAGCAGGCTGTAGGGGTCCACCTCGCGGTCCCCGTGGTCGTCACGCCCGATCGAGTAGTACCGGAACCGGATGGTCTTGCGGCGGCTGATCGCGGACTCGACCTTGATGAGGTGGCTGGACACCTCGGACGTGTGCCGACTGCCCAGGAGGTTGACGGCCACCGTGCGCGCGGCGTGGTCGTCCAGCGGGCTCGGGCGACCGAGCGTGAGGTGCTGCAGGGCCAGCCGCAGGGGCTCGGAGTAGGCGAATTGCCCCTCCAGCAGGTACAGGCTGGTGTGCAGCGCGCTCAGCTCGGCTTCGTCGAACTCGATCGGCGGCAGGTAGTAGTTCTCGGGCGGCATCGCGTACAGATCGCCCTGGAACGGGTCGTCGCTCGGCCGCTCGACGGCCAGCCGCAGCCCCACGCCCTCCAGCTCGGACCGGTCGGAGTAGAAGCGGCGCAGGAACGCCTGCTCGCTCATCCCGCCGTATCCCTCCACGGCTTCGTGGATCTCCTCGGCGGTGACCGGGCGTTGCTGTGCCATCAGGAATGCGACCAGCGAGAGCTGCCGCACCAGCTTGTCGTCGTCCCTCTGGCCCAACCGGCCTCTCCTTCGACTGCGGCGCTGTGATGATGCTAGCCGGAACGAGGGTGGCCAGGCGCCTCCGGGGTGTGCGGATTGTCGCATGTGGAGCCATGATCGCCACACTCGTGGCCACAGGGTGCGGGGAGCCGGGGGAGACCCCCGCCAGGTCCGGGCGGGTGCTCAAGGTGGTGGACGGCGACACCGTCGTGGTGGCCGGGGTCGGCACCGTCCGCTACCTCGGCATCGACACTCCGGAGTTGCATCATCCCCGCCGACCCGTGGAGCGGTATGCCGCGCGCGCGGCGGCGCTCAACCGGAAGCTTGTGTCCGGGCGCACTGTGACGCTGGAGACCGATGTCGAGGACCGCGACGCCTACGGCCGGCTGCTGGCGTACGTATACGTGGACGGTCGCATGGTGAATGCACGCCTGGTGGCGGACGGGGCGGCCGAGGCATACCCCTTTCCGCCAAACACGCGCTACCGGGCCCTGTTCGCACGGCTGCAGCGCGACGCCACGGCCGCAGGTCGCGGACAATGGGGGAACGCGGAGGGGGGACCGCCATGGGGCGCGCCATAGGGCCGGATGCCGTGCCGATGGGTTGTACGATCCGCCCATGACGATCATGGAGCACGACTACGGCATTCCGTCAGAGGATGAGCTGGCTCGACTGGTCGGTGCCGCCACGCCCCACTTCGCGCTGCAGATCCGCGATCGCGTGGTGGCGTACCGCGCCGCACTGCCCGAGGGGCACCCCCGCCGTGCCGGGCTCGATGCCCAGATCATCCGCCTTGAGCGGCTGGCGATCGACGGCGCCGGTGGCCCCCGTGACGTGGCCGACCTTCCGCCGCGCCCCTCGCTGGAGTTGCGCGGGCGCGGCAGGTCCTAGGAGCGCCCGTCCCTGTCCGCGACCGCGTGCAGGATGCCGGCGAACGTCCGCAGTATCCGGGCCGTGAGTCCCCAGACGTCCTCGCCCAGCAGCGGGTATCGCAGGGTCGTGATGTCCGGCCGGCGGGGGAGGCGCAGGTCGGCCTCCAGCACGTCGGCCAGCGGCACCTCCATGATCCGCGCGATCTCGGAGTCCTCCGGCGTCATCGCGGGGCGCCCCCCCGGGTGGTGCGCAACCCAGGGGCTCACCGTGAAGCCGCTGGCCATCGTCATCAGGTCGTCGAGGGGCCCGAGCACGCGCAGCGCGTCGCGGGCCACACCGATCTCCTCCTCGGTCTCGCGCAAGGCCGCCCCGAGCAGGTCGGGGTCGTGCGGCTCCAGGCGGCCGCCGGGCAGCGACACCTCGCCCTTGTGATGGGCGACGGTATCCGACCTCTTGGTGAGGACCAGGTGCCCCCGGTCGTCGACGTCGTACAGCACCACCATCACGCCCGCATCGCGTCCGGACGGATCGAGCACGACGCGCTCCCGGGTGGTGAGGGCATCGGGCAGGAGGCCCGCGAGGTCTGCGGCAGTGGGAATGCGGGCGCTGCGCATCGGCGCCGAGTGTACGCCGGGCCGATGGGCGGCCCGTCGTGAGCGGCACACCCGGCCAGCCGCCCAACGGGGATGCCGCCGCGGTGGCGCAGGCGGCGGCCACCGCGGTGGCGCCGGGGCGGCCCATCGTCGGGCTCCGTGCCATCGACACGGGCACCGGTGGCCGTGCGTGGCTGGTCGCGTTCGAGGGGCCGGCATTCCTCTGCATGGACGACGCCGGGCATCCCGCGGCGTCACGCACGCGTGCGTGCGATATCGCCCAGGCGGCCCTCGCGGCGGAGATCGTGGAGGAGGCCGTGGACGCCACCGCCCTGCGCGCCATGAGGGGCGCCGCGGACGGCCTTGCGGCCGCGGCCGCTGGAGTGCCACCCGCCGCGGTCGAGGCGCTATCGCGCGCGGCTGATCACGCGCGCGCGCTGGCCGAATGGCGGGAGGCCCCGGAGCGCGGTGAGGCATCGCTCATCGCTCTGGATGCCGCGATCGGCCTGCAGGAGCGTGCCCACGCGGCGTACGCGACGTTCGTGTCGCTCACCGACCCTCTCGCCGGGCGCCAGGGCGACTTGGAGGCCGATGTGCTCGCCGCCCTCGTGGCTGCAGAGGAGGCTGCAGCAGCTGCGGGGCTCGGTGCCTCACTCGGGGCGATGATGGGGGAGGGGATGGCCGGCATCGCCACGGCGGCGGATGAGATCGCCGCGCTGCACGTCACACCGCTGCGGTGACCTCCGGCGCGGGTGACGCCGCCGTCCCGTCGGGCACGTCGGGGGGCGCGAAGCCCGAGCCGACAAGGGCCTCGATCCGGGCCATGTCGTCATCGGATAACGGTGGAAGGCCGATGGCCGCCGTGAACTCCGCGAGCTGGTCCTCTCCGTGGATCGCCGTGACCACTGACGCCACGCCAGAACGCGACAGGCTCCAGAGGATCGCCGCCTGCCCCAGCGACCAGGGGCGCCCGGAGTCGTGCAGGAAACCGAGCGCATCGACCCGGGCGAGGCCCTCGGCCAGCCACTCGCGCGACAGATGCGCCCGCGGGTCGCCGGGAGGGAATGTCGTCTCGCGCGAGTACTTGCCCTCCAACAGTCCCCAGCAGTGCGGATGGCGCGCGATCACGCAGGATCCGGCCGCGTGGGCGAGCCCCGCGAGTTCAGCCCCCGGGTCGTGGCCCAGGATGCCCAGCTCCACGTCCAGGAGCGGGAAGCGGCCCTGCCGGATGAGCCGGCGGCCGTCTCCGGGGCGCGCGCCCTCCGGTATGGCCACCCCGAACGCACGCACCGTGCCTTCGCGCACCAGTGCCTCCATCGCGGTGGTCAGGGCGTCATCCGCCAGCGCCCGCCGGGTGGGATGGTGCAACTCGCAGATGTCGATGTGGCCGCCCAGGCGCTGCGCGCTTGCGCGAACCGCGGTGATGATGGCCTCGGGCCGGAAGTCCTGGGGCATCGTCCTTCCCGGGCGGGCCGCGTCCGCCTCGGACCACGCGTACCCCACGCGTGTGGCCATCACCACCCGCTCGCGGCGTTCCGCGAACGCCCGGCCCAGCGCCGTCTCGGCCCGCCCCTCGCCATCGCGGTCCGCCACGTCGAAGAAGGTGATTCCCCGGTCGAGCGCGGCGTGCAGCAGGCGCACGGCCTCGTCGTCGCCGTCATCGCCCCACCATCCCGTGGCCAGCGATTCGGCGCCAAAGCCCAGTTCCGACACGCGGATTCCCGTGCCGGGGATCTCCCGGTAGCGCATGGGGCGAGCCTACGCGCGCCCCCCGACGCGTCTAGGCCGCGTCGCCCCCCTGGCCGTCCGCGTCCGCGTCGTCGTCTGACTCCAGCAGGAACTCGATCAGGTCCTCCACGGTGAAGCGTCCGGCCTGCATCGAGGCCATCAGGCCGTACACGGTGGCTGAGTGCGGGCGGTCCAGTACGTAGGCACGGATGGCCTCGTTGCCGCGGCTGTCGATTTCCTCGATCGCCTGGCGTCCCACTGCCGTCGCCACCACGCCGGTGCCCTCGACATCGGCCAGCCCGGCCGCGGAGAGCGCCTTGGCGGCCGTCACGACCTCGTCCGGCTCCGCGCCGAAGCGCCCGGCGAGCTCCGTGATCGATGCCCCGTCCTCATCCGCCGCCAAGGCCCGCAGGAGGAGGTACGAGCCCGACGAAAGGCCCGCATCCATCACCACCTGATCCAGCACGCCCGCGACCTCTGCGAGCAGCTGCAGGTCGTCCTCGTCCCGGCGCATGCCTAGGGCCCGTACCGGTGGGCGGGAGCGGGCCGCAGCGCGTCGTAGGCGGCACCCACCCAGATCCGGCCCGTCACGCCGCGGTCGTCCAGTGTCCTGAGCGCCGAGCGCACCACGCCGGGCAGTGCCCCCCGGCCCTGTGTGCGAGCCATGGTGACGGCGAAGTCGTGATCGGACTGCCCGACCGTCGGCCGGCCGTTGGCCCGGGCCAGGGCCACCCGGGCGTCCACCAGGCGCAGGGGATCGTCCACCGTCAGGCGGCACTCCGCCACGGCCCAGTCCGGGGCGAGCTCGTCAAGGACTGCATCGAATGAATCCGTGTAGGCCATGCGCGCAGGCTATCCCAGCGCGTCGGCGTGCTCACCGGGCATCGGGCGCGCCGCTGCCAGGGCATCGGCCACCTCGCCCATCACCCCCGCGAATGCGTCATCGTCGATCACCGCGTCCTCCCCTGGCAGGTCGTGAGCCACGTCGATCCAACTGCGGCACCCGCGCATGTCGTGGGTCATGTCGAGCCCGAGCGGGGGCGTGATCCGGTGAACCCGGGCGACGATCACCATGAGAGGGTGGCGCGGCCTCCAGCGCAGGCGCTGTCCGGCGTAGTCCGGCCCCAGCACGTGGAACGGGGCAAGGGCATCCAGCTCCGCCTGCGTGGTCACCTCATGCACGGCGGCCACGCGGCACCACGCCCGCAGGTCGACCCGGTCCGGCTCCTCGGTGATGCCGATCAGGTCCGCGTAGGCATCGCGGGCGGCGGGGGCGAGTAGTTCCGCTCGCTGGTGCACATGGGTGGGGAGGAGAAGGAATTCCCGGTGCGGCACGTCGAAGCGCTTCTCGCCGATGCCGCCCTTGCGCAGCATCACGACCTGCGCGCCGTCCAGCATGGCGGCGATGACGGAGGCCCATTCCTTGAGCGCACGTGCGGACACCCGGGGAACGGTAGCGCCCCCGGGGAGGGCCGGATGACCCTCGGGAGCGACGCCGTTCGGCGCTACGATCACCTCATGATCGACGCCATCCTGTCACGAGCATCCGAGGGCGGGCGTATCACCGCCGATGAGGCCGTCCTGCTGTACGAGTCGGCCCCCCTCGAGGACCTTGGCGCCGCGGCTGACGCCGTGGCGCGCCGCCTGCACGGCGACGAGGTCACCTACAACGTCAACGCGCACCTCAACCCCACCAACATCTGCGTGGTGGGCTGCGGGCTGTGCGCGTTCGCCGTGTGGACCGACCACGACCCCCGGGCATATGCCTATTCGGTGGACCAGTTGGTGGACCGTGCGCAGGAGTTGTCGGACCTCGGCATCACCGAACTGCACATCGTGGGGGGGATGACCAAGGAGTACACCCTCGGCTACTACGAGGACCTCTTCCGCGAACTCAAGGCCGCGCTCCCCGAGGTGTTCCTCACAGCCCTCACGGCGGTGGAGATCGACTTCGTCGCCAAGCTGGAGCGCATCAGCGCCCGGGAGGCGCTGGAGCGCACGATGGCCGTGGGGCACGACACCATGCCGGGTGGTGGCGCCGAGGTGTTCAGCCCGCGGGTGCGCCGCATCATCGCCGACCGCAAGGTGGGCGCGGATGTCTGGCTCGATATCCACCGCGATGCTCACGAGATGGGGCTGAAGACGAACGCCACCCTCCTGTTCGGGCACTTCGAGACCCCCGCCGAGAAGGTGGA
>JAUROO010000060.1 GCA_030829765.1 Miltoncostaeales bacterium
ACCCTCGAGGACGGCAAGGTCATGACCCGCGACGTCGTGGGTGACGAGCGGCAGGGCGGCACCATCGGCTACACCAACGAGATCATCAAGAACCTCGGCCGCAAGCCGTCCAAGTGGAAGGTGCGCGAGTACAAGCCGATCAAGCTTCCCGACCTGGGTTCGGCTCCTGACTACGTGAAGGTGAAGAACCGTCAGGTATGCGGCGTCGACATCTTCATCGAGTCGAACGGCGACAAGATGAGCATCGGCCAGAGCATGGAGAAGATCTGCGAGGGCCGCGACCTCTACCTGAAGATGGTCGACTCCCGCGGAACCAAGGTGTACCCGCCCAACGACGTGCTCACCGACACCGTCGACGCATGGCGCGCCCGCTTCATGCTGCGCGACGACGCCGGCGAGCTCAGCGATGCCCAGCTCATCGACCTGCTGCAGGCCGTTGCCGCCGAGCACACGTGGGCCCACGTCGAGAAGCTGCAGCGCTTTGACGGCGAGGACGGCTTCACGAAGGCGCAGGGCGAGGACTGAGCCCACCCTGCATCGAGTGGTTCCCGGACGGGCGGCCCATGGCCGCCCGTCCGCGTTTCCGGAGGCGTCATGGCCCGCCCCTGATGGGGTAGCCCCTCAGGGGCATTACCCCTGCATGCGCAGGGGTCTAGTGTGCGCCGCATCATGCTGAAGGTGCTGCTCGTCGAGGACAATGCCCTGCTGCGCGCATCGCTGGCCGACGCCCTGGCCGGCCACGACGTGCAGGTGGTGGCCGCGTGCGCCACGGCCAGCGAGGCCGTGGAGGAGCTCCGCCATGGCGCGCTCGACGTCCTCCTGACGGACCTCGACCTGGGCGAGGGTCCGGATGGCATCACCCTTGCTCACGTGGTGCGGCGCCTCCACCCGACAGCGGGAATCGTGGTGCTGACCGGTTACCGCGACCCGCGGCTGGTGGCCGGCAAGCTGGTCCAGGTGCCGCCCGGCACCGAGTACGTGGTGAAGGAGTCGGTGACGAGCATCGGCTCCCTGCGTCTGGCCATCGACCGCGCGGTCATGCGGGCCGGGCGCGCGGGCGGGGGCACCGGGCGGCGGCCCGATACCGCGGGCGTCGACCTCACGGATTCGCAGGTCGAGACCATGCGCCTGGTGGCCGAGGGCCTGTCGAACGCCGAGATCGCCGAACGGCGGTGCGTCACGGTGGGGGCTGTGGAGGTTGCCATCTCGCGCATCGCTCGGTCACTCGGAATCCAGCACGATCGCGCGCATAATCAGCGTGTGCTGATCACGCGCGAGTACTACCGGCTGACGGGCGGCGAACCTGGCAAGCGGGCCTAGCACCCCGGCATCCCGCGACCTGGCCGGTGGGGCGGCGGCGCGCTCGGTCGTGATGTACGGGGTGGTGCTGGCGTTCGTGGTCTTCGGGACGATCGAGCTCGGCCGCGTGGGCGCGCTCGCGCCATGGAGCGTGGCGGCCACGTCTGGCGCCTGCCTGGTGCTCTTCGCGACCATCCGCATGGCCGTCAATCGCACGGTCCTGCGCTCCGCTGCCGAGCGGCCCGTGCCCCCGTGGATCCTCGTGCTCACCGGCACCGTGCTGGGAGTGGCTGCCGCCGGGGCGCAGTGGGCGGCGCTCGTCGCCCAGGGCGCCTCGCTGGGCTTCCCCGTGCCCGGGATCCTCGCCGGCACCGTGGTGCGCACGGCGTTGTTCTTCCCCCTGGTCGCCTACCTCGTGGGCCTCAGGCGATGGTATGTGGCCGAGCGCTCCGCCGCGGCGCGGGCGTTGGTCCAGGCCGAGGAGGACGCCATCAGCGCGGGCGATGCACTGCAGGCCACCCGCGCGGTGCTCATCGACACTGCGCGCAGCGAATTGGGGCCCTCTCACCGCGAGGCCGCCGGCCTGCTGGACGCCGCGGTGCGTACCGACTCGCGCGACGACTGGGCGCGCGCCGCAGAATCGCTGCGGTCCGCGGCGCGATCGGCGGTGCGCTCCACCAGCCACGGGCTCTGGGTGGATGAGGGCCGTGCGGCACCCACCATCCGGTGGCGCAGCGTGGTCCCCGGCGCATTGGGGCGGTATCCGCTGCCCCTCACGGTGCCCGGTGTGCTCATGGCGGGATTCGTGCTGATCCGCAGTGATGTGCCCAATGAGCGCCCGGTCGTCTCCGTGGCGGTCATGTTCGCGGCGGTCGTCGCCTTTGCCGTGGCCTACCTTCTGGGCCGGTTCATCATCGCCGGACTCCCTGCGACCGCCGTGGCGGTATCCGTGCTGGTGCCGACCTCCGTCGCGCTCGGGGTCCAGGTCATCGGCGAGGCGGCCACGGGGTACGCGCCGTCCCCGGAGACTCTGGTGTGGGCGCCGCTTGCGCTCGTGGCGGTGACAACCGCCACGTCGGTTGCCCTGATGGTCCGCGACTCGGGCGCGGCGGTCATCCAGGCGCTGGTGGATGATCGGTCACGGGCCGATGCCGAGCGCGCGGCCTTCGACGGCATGAACGCACGGTTGTCGCGTGAGCTGGCGTCCCACCTGCATGCCACGGTGCAGCCGCGTCTCGTGGCGGCATCGGACGCGCTGGATGAAGCCGCCGGCAGCGGCGACCCTGCGGCGCTCGCGCGCGCCGTGGAGCAGGCCGAGGCGGCCCTGCGGATGGATGAGGTCGCACTGGAGCCCGACGCACCGTCGCCCGATCTCGCAGCGGTTCTCGCGGCCCTCCGCAGTCGCTGGGACGCAATCATCGCGTTGCAGGTGCGTGCATCTGAAGCCGCGCATGCGGCCGGTGCGGACGATGTCGCCCGCGTCCTCGACGAGTGCCTGAACAACGCGGTGGTGCACGGGCGGGCCGCGGCGGCGATTGTGCAGGTCCATCACCGCGATGGCGAGTGGCTGATCGAGGTAGCCGATGATGGCGCGGGGCCATCAGGCGGCCCCGCCGGGCTGGGTACCGCGCTGATCGATCGTCTCACCCGGGGGCAGTGGTCGCTGCAGCGGGGGCCGGACGGCGGGGCCGTGGTGCGCGCGGCGCTGCCTGCACCGCCGCGCGCCTGATCAGGCCTGGGACAGCAGCGCCGCCGTGGCGATGGCGTTCACCGTGGCGTGCGCGGCCACCGAACCCAGCAGCCCCCGGCGCCGGTAGAGCCAGGCGAGAACCCAGCCCACCAGCACCAGCGCAACCGCCCGCGGCCACACGAGATAGGCGTCGAAGTGCGCGGCCGTGAACACCACCCCGGACACCGGCGCGGCCCATGCGAAGGGCATCAGCCGCACCAGGCCCCGCAGCGCAAGTCCGCGGAACAGCAGCTCCTCGCCCAGCGGGGCGAAGATGACCAGCGCGCATGCGGTGAGGGCCATCTGCCACCACGCCGCGCCGATGGAGATGTCCAGGTCGTCCAGGGCTCGGCGTGCGCCGGGGTCGAGTTCCGCACCCCCGGCGATCACCAGGCCCGAGCCCACCACGCACCCCAGGCCGACCGCGAGGCCGATCCCGGCAGTGGCCCACGCGCGCCCCTTGGTCGCGATGGTCACGCGCCGTTGTGCGGGCGGGAGGGCGCGAACGAGCAGCAGCCCGCCGATGAGGATCACTCCGCTGCCCGCGAAGGTGGCGACCGCCGCGGTGGTGTCCGCCGACGCCCCGGCCCCATCGGCGATGGCCGCCACCAGCAGCAGTGCGGCCACGCCGATCGCCACTGCGGCGATGGGCCAGGCGATGCGCCAGGCCGCGCCGGGCGCGAAGGCGGGGGTGTGCGGGGTGCCGTGCATCGGCGCGCAGGGTAGCCACCCGGCCCGTCCGGGTCACCCGGCTAGACTGCCGCGCCGTGCCCACCGCCACCGCCACGCGCCCCCGTGTGTTCTCCGGCATGCGCCCCACCGGCCAGTTGCACATCGGCCACTTCCTCGGCGCGCTCGGCAACTGGGTGCGCCTGCAGGACGAGTACGAGTGCGTGTATTCGGTGGTGGACCTGCACGCGCTCACCACCGGGTATGAGGACGTCAAGGGCATCCACGACGCCGGCCTCGAGATGGTGGCCGACTGGGTGGCGTGCGGGGTGGACCCCGAACGCAGCATCATCTTCCGGCAGAGCGACGTTCCGCAGCACGCCGAACTGGCTGTCCTGCTCGGCATGATCACTCCGCTCTCCTGGCTGGAGCGGGTGCCCACGTACAAGGGGCAGATCGACGAGCTCGGCGATCACCTGCAGACCTACGGGTTCCTCGGGTATCCGCTGCTGCAGACCGCCGACATCATCCTCTACAAGGCCACGCGCGTCCCGGTGGGGCAGGACCAGCTGCCGCACCTGGAGCTGTCGCGCGAGGTCGTGCGGCGGTTCAACCACCTGTACGGCGACGTGTTCCCGGAGCCCGAGGCCATCATCTCGCAGGCGCCCCTGCTGCTGGGCATGGATGGCCGCAAGATGAGCAAGAGCTACGGCAACGCCATCACCCTGGCCTCGTCAGATGAGGAGATCGACAGGCAGGTGATGAGCATGGTCACCGACCCCCAGCGCATCAAGAAGGACGACCCGGGCAACCCCGACATCTGCAACGTGTTCTCGTGGCAGAAGCTGCTGGGCGCGAGCGACGCCGAGATCACCGCGATCTACGAGGGCTGCACCAGCGCCACGCTGGGCTGCGTTGCCGACAAGCGCGATCTGGCGGAGCGGGTGAAGGCGCTCATCCGCCCGATCCGCGAGAAGCGCGAGCAGTTGATGGAGGATCCCGCGCGCCTCGAGGCCATCCTGGAGCAGGGTGCCGAACGCGCCCGCGCCATCGCCGGCCCGGTGATGGCCGAGGCCACTGCGGCAATGGGCCTGTAGGGCCCGCCATGTGGGCCCAGCGCGCGATCCGGCTCGACGCGCGCCCCCGCGGGGTGCACCTGGTCACCCGCGAGGTGCTGGACGCCCTGCCCGAGATCGGCGGGATGGCGGTGGGCATGCTGAACGTGTTCATCCAGCACACCTCCGCCTCACTCGCGCTGAACGAGAACGCCAGTCCCGATGTGCGCCGCGACGTCGAGGCCTGGCTTGATGACGCGGTGCGAGAGGACGCCCCCTACTGGACACACGTGCACGAGGGGCCCGATGACATGCCCGCGCATGTGAAGTCCATCATCGTGGGCCCGTCACTGATGATCCCCATTGCCGGTGGCCGTCTGGCGCTGGGCACCTGGCAGGGCATCTACCTGCTGGAGCACCGCGACCGGGGTGGCGCGCGTCAGGCGATGCTCACGGCATGGGGGGAGGCGCGATGAGCGAGGGGTTCATCCGCGCGCGTCCCCGCCGCCGTCCCCGGGTGTGGAGCCCGGTGTGGGTTCCCACGAAGGGCGTGCTGAAGGCCATCTCGTACGGCCCCCTGCGCATGAAGGTGGCCGGGCAGGAGAACCTCCCCACCGACGGCCCCACGCTCATCGCATGCAACCACGTGGCGTTCATCGATCCGCTGCTGGTGGCCGTGGCCGCGCTGCCCCGGCCGGTGTGGACCATGGGCAAGGAGGAGCTGTTCGGCCCGCGGCTGATGGACGGGTGGCTGTCGCGCATCGGGGGCTTCCCGGTGAAGCGCCAGTCGCCGGATGTCTGGGCGGTGCGCATGGGGCGCGACCTGCTGGCCCGCGGGGAGTCCCTGCTCATCTTCCCCGAGGGCGGGGTCACCCGCACCGGTCGCATGAGCCCGGGCTTCTCGGGCGCTGGGTACTTCGCCACGCGCCCCGACGCCACCGTGATCCCCGCCGCCATCTGGGACTCCCAGATGCTCAAGGGACCCGTGCGCATCCGGTTTGGCGAGCCCATCCCCATGGATGACATCCGCGAGTCGCCGTGGGCGGGGCGCAACCGCCGGGCGGTCGAGCGCATCATGTGGCACATCTCCGGCCTCGTCCCTCTGGTGGGCGGCCCGTACCAGGACCCGCCCAGGGGTGCGCCGCGCATCCCGTTGGTGGGAAAGGCGGCCACGGAGGCCCTCCGGCTCGAGGAGGCGGCCGAGGCCGCCGCGCGGGCCGATGCCATGGGCCGCGGGGAGCGCCCGTGACATCGCCCGGCCCGGTGGCCCGCATCCGCGACGCCATCGAGCGCCACGGCCGGGTCGCATTCTCCCGGGCGGGCGGCCCCGGTGGCCAGAACGTGAACGCCGTCTCCACCCAGGTGGAGGTGCGCATGCCCATCGCGCGCATTCCGGTGGGCACCCGCCAGCGTGACCTCATCCGGTCGCGGCTGGCCACCCGCGTGACGGCCGACGATGCCCTGCGCGTCACGGCCCGGCGCGAGCGCCATCAGGCACGCAATCGCGCGCGCGCCATCGATCGCATGGTCGAATTGATCACCGGCGCCATCACCGAGGACCCCCGGCGCCGCGCCACCCGGCCGGGTGCCGGGGCACAGAGGCGCCGCCGCGCGGAGCGCGATCGCCTGTCGCGGAAGAAGTCCGCGCGGCGCAGGCCGCCCGCGGCCGACGACTAGGCCGGGGGCGCCTCGGCAAGGTCGTCGCGCAGGCGCACGGCATCGCGCAGGTAGGAGTGCCACACCTGCCGGTCGGCAGGCATATAGGCGTGCATCATCACCCTCACGCACAGGGGCAGTGACCCGGGCACGGGGATCTCGGTGGCGCACAGCAGCGGCACGGCGGTGAGTCCCATCTCGCGCGCCGCCACGGCGGGGAACTGGCTGGTGATGTCACCCGTGGCCGTGAAGATCAGCGACACCATGTCGTCGGGCGACAGCGCGTTCCGCGCGATCATGTCGTCCAGCACCAGCCGCGTGGCCGACGTCACCTCGTCGGCGGTGTCGATGGGCACCGTGATGGCCCCGCGGATGGCGCGGATGCGCTCGCTCACCGGGCCATCCCCGCCTGCGCGGCCAGCCGCGCGAGTTCGGCGGAGGTGAGCAGGCGGTGCTCTCCCCGCTGCAGTCGTCCAAGCCCCAGTCCGCCGTAGCGGGTGCGCACCAGCCGGCGCACCCGATGGCCCAGGGCCTCGCACATCCTGCGAACCTGGCGGTTACGGCCCTCGGTGATCTCGATGCGCAGCCAGGTGCCCCCCGGCGTCTGGCGGTCGAGCACCTCCACCCGTGCAGGCTGGGTGGGGCCGTCATCCAGTTCGATGCCATTCCGGAGTGCGCGCACCGCGGTGGACGATACCCGTCCGTCCACCAGCGCCTCGTAGGTCTTGGGCACCTTCGACCTCGGATGCATCAGGCGGTGGGCCAGGTCGCCATCGTTGGTGATGAGCAGCAGGCCCGTGGTGTCGATGTCCAGCCGCCCGATGGGGTAGAGGCGGACGTCGTCGGGCAGCCCGTCGAGCACCGTGGGGCGTCCCTCGGGGTCGGATGCGGTGGACACCACGCCCATCGGCTTGTTGAGCATGTACGTCCGGATGGGCTCGGCGTGCACCCGGCGGCCATCCACGGTGATCACATCGGCGTCCCGCACCACCTGGCCAACCATCGCGACGTCACCGTTCACGGTTACCCGGCCCTCGGCAACCAGTTTCTCGGCGGCTCGGCGGCTCGCCACCCCGGCCTGGGCCAGGGCGCGATGCACGCGCATCTCAGCCATCGCCGGTCTCGGCCTCCGCGATGAGGTCGGCCTGCTGCAGCCGCGCGCGCAGGCCCTGCGCCTCGGGCCCGGTCAGCTCGAAGCGCTCGAGCGTGGGCAGGTCACCGCGCCGCGCCAGGCCGAAGCGCTCGAGGAACAGCGTGGTGGTGCGGTAGGTGACCGGGCCCGACTGCGGACGCTCGGCCTCCTCGATCAGTCCGCGGTCCAGCAGGCTGCCCACCGTGCTGTCCACGTCCACCCCGCGCAGTCGGCCGACCTCACGTCGCGTCACGGGCTCGAGGTAGGCAACCACGGCGAGCGTCTCCAGCGCAGCAGGCGACAGCCGATCCTCGCGCGGCCGGGCGCGCAGCCGATCACATGCCGGCGCCAGGTCCGCGCGCGTGCGCAGTGCCCAACCGCCCGCCACCTCGGCCAGCTCCAGCCCGGTGTCCGCGGCATGCCGGGCGGCGATCTCGTCCAGCGCGCGGGCGATCACGGCGGGGGACTCCTCCGTGATGTCCTGGAGGGTCGTCACCTCGAGCGGCTCGGGGGCGATGAACAGCAGGGCCTCGATCGTGCGGGCCAGTTCGGTCATGCGCGCGTGCCCCGGATGAGGATGTCGCCGAACGGCACGTCCTGCCGCAGTTCGGCCTCGCCGCGGCGCACCATCTCGAGCGCGGCCAGCAGGGTGAGGGCCTCCTCCAGCCGGTCGCAGTCGGACACCATCTGGTCGAACGACACCTCGCGAAGGCGCGCCAGCGATTCGCGCAGGCGGCCGAGCAGTTCGGGCAGCGGCCGGCGGCGCACCCCCATGTGCTCCAGCGACGGGGCGGGCGGGGCCTCCACCATCTTCTCCATCGCGGCGCGCAGGCGCGCCGGGTCGTCGCGCACCGGCACCGGCGCCGCCGTGCCGGGCGGCACCCGCCGGTACCGCGGCCCCTGGGCCGCCCGCAGGCGCTCGGCCAGCCACTGCGCGGCGCGTTGGAACGGTGCATACGCCACCAACCGGGCCACGAGCGCCTCGCGCATGGCCAGCGCGTCCAGGTCGGGCTCGTCCTCCACGTCCTCGCCCAGCATCCGCCGCCCCTTCAGGTCGGCGATGGCGGCGAGCAGCAGGATCAACTGGCTCGCGGCGTCGATCTCCCAGCGCTCGTCGCTGCCGGGGGTGACCGACTCCTCGATCAGGTCGGCCAGCGGCAGCTCGAGCATGTCGACCTCATCCCTCAGCAGCAGGGTGAGCAGCAGGTCGAAGGGCCCCTGGAAGAGGTCGATCTGGACCTCCTGCGTGAGGGCCGCGCTCGAGTCGAGTGCAGGCACGGGGCAAGGTTACCGCCGGCCCCGGCGCGTCCCCGCGCCGCATCCCGGCCGGGCGTGCGATCATGCCGCGCGATGGCAATCCGGACCTCCGACCGCATCGCGGGCATCCCGCACTACGAGCCCGGCCTCACCATGGCCGAGGTCATGGACGCCTACGGGCTGTCGTCGGTGGTGAAGCTGGCGTCGAACGAGAGCCCGTTCCCCCCGTTGCCGGAGGTGAAGGCCGTCATCGACGCCGGCCTGGAGGGCCTGAACCGCTACCCCGATGGCGCTGCACGGGCCCTGCGTGAGGCGCTGGCCGACCGCCACGCGGTCGATCCGGGGCAGATCGCCGTGGGCAACGGCTCATGCGAGCTGATCGTGCACGCGGGCACCGCGTTGCTCGATCCGGGCACCACGGTGATCCACGCCGACCCGTCGTTCGCCATGTACCCGCACCTCGCCGCCGAGACCGGTGCCGAGGGCATCGCGGTGCCCCTCGCCCCGGATGGCGGTCACGACCTCGACGCCATGGCGGCCGCGGTGGACGAGCGCACGCGCCTGGTGATCATCTGCAATCCGAACAACCCAACAGGTGTGTACCGGTCCTCCGATGAGGTCGAGCGGTTCCTCGACGTCATCCCGGACGACCTCGCGGTGCTGGTGGACGAGGCCTACTACGACTTCGTCGCCGAGCCCGACCGCGGACGGGTGTCGGTGCTCGCGCGCACCCGGCCGAACCTGCTGGTCACCCGCACCTTCAGCAAGGCCTACGGCCTGTGCGGCCTGCGGGTGGGCTACGGGGTGGGATCGGAGGCCTGGGTGCGGGCGCTCGACGCAGTGCGCCAGCCCTTCAACACCAACCAGCTGGCGCAGGTGGCTGCGCTCGAGAGCCTGCGTCATCCACACGTCATCCAGGCGCGGGTGGATGAGGCCATCGCCGAGCGCGATCGCGTGTCGGCGGCGCTCACGGAAATGGGCGTGCCCTTTACCCGGAGCCACGGCAACTTTATCCTGCTGGGGCCGCCTGACCCGGGCATGGATGCCCGCGTCCTGCACGAGGAGCTCCTGAAGCGGGGCATCATCGTGCGCGACGGTTCCGCCCTTGGGTGCCCCGGCACCCTGCGCGTGACCATCGGGGCACCGGAGGAGAACGACGCATTCCTGACCGCGCTCGCCGCCGTGGCGGGCACCGGACAACTCATAGGGGACACACCGAAGCCATGATGATCGTGATGAAGGAAGGCGCGAGCGACGGCCAGATCCAGGCGATCGTGGATCGCGTGACCGCCGCCGGGGCGCAGGCCCATGTTTCGCGCGGCGAGTTCGTCACGGTCATCGGCGCCATCGGCGACGACCGCGAGATGATCGCCCAGCTCGACCTGGCTGGACAGGACGGCGTCGAGAAGGTCGTGCCGATCCTGAAGCCGTACAAGCTGGTGTCGCGCGAGTTCCGCCACGGCGACCTGCCCGTGGTGGTGGACGGCATCAAGGTGGGCGGCGGCTCGTTCGGCCTCATTGCCGGGCCGTGCACCGTGGAGACCCGCGAGCAGACGCTCGAGACCGCGCGCGTGGTGAAGGCGGCCGGCGCGGCGATGCTGCGCGGTGGCGCATACAAGCCGCGCACCTCGCCCTACACCTTCCAGGGCCTCGGCACACCGGCGCTCGAGATCCTCGCCGAGGCGAAGGCCGAGACCGGCCTGCCCATCGTCACCGAGCTCATGGACATCCGGCAGCTCGACGACATCCTCGAGGTAGCTGATGTCATCCAGTTGGGCGCCCGGAACATGCAGAACTTCGACCTCATGCGCGAGGTGGGCCGCACCGACAAGGCCGTACTGCTGAAGCGCGGGCTGGCCAACACCATCGAGGAGTGGCTGCTCTCGGCGGAGTACATCGCCAAGGAGGGCAACGAGCGCATCATGCTGTGCGAGCGCGGCATCCGCACCTTCGAGACCGCTACGCGTTCGACGCTGGACCTCTCGGCGGTGCCGGTGGCCAAGCACATGTCTGCCCTGCCGGTGATCGTGGACCCGTCGCACGCCATGGGGCGCCGCGACTTCATCCTCCCCATGGCGCGTGCCGCGGTGGCCGCCGGGGCGGACGGCCTGATCGTGGAGGTCCACCCGGCCCCCGAGCACGCGCTGTGCGATGGCCCGCAGGCCCTCTACGCGGACCAGTTCGCAGCATGGGTCGAGGACGTCAAGCGCATCGTGGACGTGATGGGCCTGGTGATGGCGGGCGGCGAGCCCGTGGCCGCCGGGGTCTAGGTGGCTGCGGCCGGGCTGGGCGGCCCGGTCGCCCTCATCGGCGTCGGGCTGATCGGCGGATCGCTGGGCCTTGCCCTGCGCCAGGCCGGCGTCGCGGACATCCGCGGCGTTGACCCCGCGGAAGGCGCTGTGGACGACGCCCTCACCCGTGGGGCCATCACCCGGGCGTGCAACGACGTCGCGGACGCCGTCGAGGGCGCGCGCGCGGTTGTGGTGTGCGCCCCCGTCGGCGACATCCCCGAGGTCGTGCGGGCGGCGCTGCGGGCCGCCGATGACGACGCGGTGGTCACCGACGTGGGGTCGGCCAAGAGCATGGTGCTCGCCGCTCTCACGCCCGTCGAGCGCGAGCGCTTCTGCGGTGGGCACCCGGTGGCGGGCGGCGAGCGATCGGGCGTGGCGAATGCGCGCGCCGACCTGTTTGCGGGTGCCACCTGGTTCCTCACGCCCACGGGGGAGACGCGACCGGAATTGCTGCGCCGCATCCACGGGATGGTGTCCTCGGTAGGGGCGATCCCCGTGGCAGTTGATGCCGGGGTGCACGACCACCTCATGGCACTGGTGTCGCACCTGCCGCACGTGATGGCGTCGGCCCTCATGCGACAGGCAGCGGGAACGGCGCCGCAGGGGCGCGAGGCGCTCCGGTCGGCGGGGCCGTCATTCCGCGACCTCACGCGCGTTGCCGGGGCCAACCCGCGCCTGTGGGCCGACATCCTCCTGGGCAATCGTGACGCCGTGCTGGCCGAGACGCAGCGGCACCGCGCGGAGCTGGCCGATGTGGAGGCCGCCCTCGAGCGCGGTGATCGCGCGTGGCTCGAGGAGTTCTTCGGTGCGGCGGCCACGGCGCGGGAGCGCCTGGTGGCCCAGGAGGAGGTCACGGGTGGGGAGGTCGTGCGCGTGATGGTGGAGGTGCCCAACCGGCCCGGCGTGCTGAGCGAGATCGCCACGGCGCTGGGGCACGCCCACATCAACATCGAGGACCTGCACCTGAGCCCCGCGCGCCCCGATGAGCCCTTCGGGCGCCTGGAGGTGGACGTGGCCGGCGATGGCGCCGCAGCCCGCGCGATCGAGCTCATCGCCGCCCGGGGCTTCCGCGCCACCGCAGCCGGGTGACCGCGGGCCCCGTCGGCCCTAACCTTGGGGTCACGATCGACGGGGGAGGGGCGATGGGCATCTTCGGGATGGGAAATCCGGTCATGGTCACCGAGCAGGACGCCCTGCCCGGGCGCACCGAGACCATTCGCGTGCCGGCGGCTCACGAGGTTCTCGGCACCCCGCTGCTGCCGCCCTTCGCCGATGAGCTCGAGCAGATCGTGGTCGGGATGGGGTGCTTCTGGGGCGCCGAGCGCATGTTCTGGACGCAGCCGGGCGTGTGGACCACCGCGGTGGGCTACGCCGGCGGCTTCACGCGCAACCCGCTCTACGAGGAGGTATGCACGGGCCGCACCGGGCACAACGAGGTGGTCCTGGCGGTGTTCGACCCCGCGGTGACCTCCTACGGGGAGATGCTGCGGGTGTTCTGGGAGGGCCACGACCCCACCCAGGGCTTCCGCCAGGGCAACGACGTGGGAACCCAGTACCGGTCGGCCATCTACTGGGCGGACGATCGCCAGCGCCGTCTGGCCGAGGAGTCCGCGGGCATGTTCCAGGAGGCGCTGGATTCCGCCGGGGCGGGGCGCATCACCACCGAGATCGCCGAGGCGGGGCCGTTCTTCTACGCCGAGGGGTACCACCAGCAGTACCTGGCCAAGAACCCCAACGGCTACTGCGGGCTGGGGGGCACCGGGGTCTCCTGCCCGGCCGGGATCGCCCGGCTCACCTAGCGGTGGACGGCCTGGCACCGCCCCGGCCGCTCCGCGCAGCCGACTTCGACGCCGCGCGCGCCGTGGCCGATGGGTGGTTCGGCCATCCCGTGGGCCTCACGTTGCACCGCCTGTTCTTCGACCAGTTGGGGCCACATGGCGTGTGGATCGCGCGCGACGACGGCGCGCCGGCGGGCTTCCTGCTGGGCATGCCCAGTGCCTCGGAGCCCGACCTCGCCTACGTGCACCTCCATGCGGTGGACCCGGCGCTACGCGGCCGTGGCCTGGGTGCCGCCCTCTACCGCGAGTTCGGGGCGCGGGCCATGGGGCGGGGCTGCTCCCGTATCCGGGCGCTCGCCGCGCCCGGGCGGGAGGGCTCGATCGCGTTCCATCGCGCACTCGGATTCGATGGTCCGCTGATACCCGGCTACCTCGGCCCGGGGCAGGACCGCATCGTGTTCGAGCGCGCGCTGCCCATTCCATGACCGCCCTCCCGCCGCCCCGCGGCGACGCGACGCAGTGGGTGGGCACGAACCTGGGCGGGTTGTTCCAGGGCCCTGCCCGCGCCTCGGGACGGTTCCGCGGGGGGCAGTCGGCGGCGGATGCCGCCCTCAGCACGTACGACGTCACTGGGTACGCCGCCCGGCGCAGCCAGGTGTGGCCCCCGGGTGCACGGGGTGCTTCGGGCCTCTCTCCCTGGATACGCCATGGGCTCATCACGTTGCCCCGGGCATGGGCGCACGTGGCGGGAGGACCCGCGGGGGACGTCGCGCGGTTCCGCGATGAGCTGCTGTGGCAGGAGTACGCACGGCACCTGTACGCCCGGCTGGGGTCCGCCGTGGGGCGCGACCTGCGCGCGCGCCGGGCGGTGCATCCGGGATCCTCGCCCGCCCGGGCCTGGGATCGCTCGATGGCCTGCGTGGACATGGTGCTCGGTGAACTCGAGGCCGATGGCTGGATGGTCAACCAGGCACGCATGTGGATGGCATCGCAGTGGGCGGTGCGCCACGGCCTCGACTGGCGGCACGGCGAGCGGGAGATGCGCCGGCTGCTGCTGGACGGCTCGCGCGCCGCCAACGTGCTCGGGTGGCAGTGGGTGGCGGGAACGGCGACGGGGCGGCCCTATGGGTTCTCCCGCCAGCAGGTGGAGAAGCGTGCGCCCGGCACCTGCGCGGCGTGCGCGTACCGCGATGCCTGCCCCATCGGTGCCTGGCCCCCCGGTGATGACCCCGTGCGCATCGACCCCGACCCCCGGCTGCGGGCCGCGGTGGACCCCGCCGCGGCCGCCGGCCCGGCGCACCCGGAGCACATGGGTGAGGCCGGGGCCGTGTGGATCACGGCCGAGTCGCTGGGCGACGACGACCCGGCCCTTGCCGCCAATCCGGGCCTGCCGGCCGTGTTCGTGTTCGACGAGGGCTACCTGCGCCGGTTCCGCCCCTCGGCGGCCCGCCTGGTGTTCATCGCCGAGTGCCTCGCCGACCTGGCCACGCGCCGTGATGTGGAAGTGCACCGGGGCGACCCCGCCACGGTGCTCTCCGGGCGCCGGGTGGCCGCCACGTTCACGCCGGTACCCGGGTGGCGACGCCGGGCGCGCGCCATCGCACCGGTACAGGTGCACCCCTGGCCATGGCTCCGGCGTCCCGGCACCGGCAGCGTGACGTCGTTCAGCGCGTGGCGGGGGGCAAGCGGGACGTCGCGGCGAGGAACTCGCCGATCTCGCGGCTGAGGCTGCCGCCACGCCATGCCAGCGGGCTCGCCCCGTCGTCCTCCACGACGAACCGGGCACCCGGGATGAGCTCCGCCCAGCGCTCGGCAATCCACAGGGGGTGCTCGGGGTCGAGGCGGTCCCGACTGCCCACCACCAGAGCGGGGCACCGGATGCCACGCAGCGCATCCTCGCCGCGGAAGGCCGCGCCCGCGGTGGTGGCACGGAGGGCATCGGCCACCGCCGCCGGGTGCGCATGCCGCGACATGCGCTGCCGCATCACCGTGCGGATGAGGTCCAGGCTTTTCGCCGGTACCCCGGGGTCGCCGTAGGCCTGGACGAATCCATCGGCGCCGCCGTCCGCCAGCCCGGCGGCCAGTCGGTCCCAGCGCGCGGGGTCGCGCGTGGGGGTGCCGAGGTGGGCGGGGGTGATCGCCACCAGAGCCTCCACCCGGTCTGGGTGATCCAGGGCGATGGCCGCCGCAACGGCCGATCCCATGGACATCCCCACCACTGCGGCCCGCTGCACGCCGCGGGCGTCCATCACGCGCAGGGCGTCTGCGGCCAGCTGGTCGTAGCGGTAGTCGGCGGGCGAGGGCGCGGGCGAGGAGTCGCCATGCCCGCGCGAGTCGTACGCGATCACCCGGTATCCCTCGCGCTCGAGCGCCGTGGACCCGTGCAGCACGTAGCGGCGGGTGGCAGACAGCCCGTGCAGCAGGAGCACCGCCGGGCCCGTGCCGGATTCCTCCCCGTGCAGCGTGACTCCGCCCCCGTCCACGGTGAACATGGTCATGCGGCGTCGCCGAGCAATGCGAACAGGCTCTCCGAATGGCGCTCCACGAACGCGGGCCCCACGCCGGAGATGCCGAGCAGCGACGCCTCGTCCCGGGGGCGCTCGACGGCGATGGTCCGGAGTGCGCGGTCCGCGCACACGGTGTAGGCGGGCTTGCCGTCGGCGCGGTCGCGCCGCCATGCGCGAAGCCGCTCGAACATGTCCGCAGCCGCGCCGTCCAGTGCGATCTCCGCGGCGGGAGATGGCGCGGTGCGGGTGGCACTCACCGGCTGACGGGC
>JAUROO010000061.1 GCA_030829765.1 Miltoncostaeales bacterium
AGCGCCCCGGGGGATCGTCCAGAGCGCGGTAACCAACACTACGCGTCCCCGCGCGGCGCTCCTGGCGGAGGGGTCCTGAGGCACCGTTAACCTCGCCGGATCCCCCATTTCCGACATAAGGAGCCCTCATGAGCCGCAGGCTGTCGAAGACGAAGGGAGTGGCTGCTGTCGCGGCGCTTGCCGCCGCCGTCACACCGGCGCTGGCCGCTGCACAGGTCACCGAGGTGCCGTGCAGGGGCAACGAGGCCATCTGCACCGCGAACGTCTCGCTCAAGGGTGGTGCCTCCAACAAGCCCATCATGCTGATGCTGCCGGGCACCGACCTGAAGATCCGCGCGGTCAACGGGGTGCCCTCCAGCCTGCAGGGGGCGTTCCTGCGCAGCAAGGGCACCTACTCCCTCGGCGGCTCGGCCTATTCGTTCACCTTCAGCGCCGTGGGCTCCATCGACTCGGGCTACATGTCGATGACCTTCACCAACCCCCAGCGGCCCCAGGGTCGCGTGCCGAGGGCCGTCACGTGCCTCGGTGGTGAGCGGGTGTGCACGGCGCATATCAGCCTTCGCGGCGGCGCAGACGACAAGCGCATCCAGGTGAAGCTGCCCGGCACCAACCTGAAGCTGGCGGCCCGCGTGCCCACGCCGCCCGCCACGCGCACGCTGTTCGCGATATCCGATGGCGACTACTCGCTGGGCGGCTCGGTGTACACCTTCACGCTCGACACCGACCGCTCATTCGGCAAGGGCGCCTGGCTGGCACTGACCTTCCGGGACCCGGCCCGCTGACCCATCGGTGCACGGGGCCCGGACCGCGCGCTACTACCGCGGTCCGAGCCCTGTGCACGTGGTGGTGAGCCGCTCGGGGTCGGCTTCCGCGCAGGCTGCGGTGAGAGCAGCGACCACGGCCTCCTCGGCAGGGTCGGCGCCTCCCGGCCGGGCGGCGCGATAGGCGGCGGACCACTCATCACGTCCCGGGCACGCGGCCAGCGAGTCGGCGGCGAGGTCGAGCGTGGGGGCATTCGATTCCCGTGCGGCGATGAATGCCTGTACCGCCTGCGCGCAGGGGCCTGTCGACGCCGCCGTAGTGCTCGCCGCGCCGCCTCCGCCGCATCCTGCGGCGACGCCCGCCATGGTGATGGTCGCGGCGACGGCAATCGTGCCCAGAGCGCGCATGTGGGTGAGGGTAGTTGCGTCCGCGCATGTCCGTCCAGCGCCGACGCGGGGGACCCTGCGGGTGTCGGCGCCCCGCGCCACGTTCACGCTCGTGAACGCGAACCTGACCGATGCCACGTTCCGCGATGCCGTCCTGATCACGGCGAACGTCTCGGGCGCGACGACCCCGGGCACGGTCTGGACGGGCGTTGCAGGGGGTGGAACGGTGTGCCCGGATGGGGTGCAGGGTCCCTCGCCCACAGCCTGCGGGGTCATCCCGGGTTCGTGACTGCGGGTGCGGCGGAGCCTTCGGTCAGTGCTCCCGCACCGTGTCCACCGCCAGCGATGAGGCCTCGAGCGCGCCCTCCATGTAGCCACCGCTCTCCGGCGCCGCCTCGGCCCCGGCCAGCAGAAGCAGGCCATCCCACGCACCTGCCGGCCCGGGATGGCCTCCGTAGCGGGGATGCGTCATCAGCGGTGCGTCGTCGTCGGTGGCCAGCAGCGGATCCCGTGCCCAGTCCTTGCGCAGCACCGCCAGCGGGGTTGCCGCCCGCGGGCCGAACAGGCCCGTCAACTGGTCCACGACGGCATCGGCCAGCCGGTCTCCCACCTGCTCGCGTACCTCGGGGGGCCAGCCGACGAAGCCCGTGAGCGCGGCCAGGCCCCCCGGTGGCGTCGCGTCATGGATCTCCACCAGCGGTCCCACGCGGCTGCGGGCCTCTCCGGAGAGGCCGTCCTCACGCCAGAAGGGTGACTCGTACACCACGACCACCTTGGCCTGCGCGGCCATCCAGGTGGGCACGCCGGCCCAGGCCGCCAGCACGCCCGGACCCGGATCGGGGTCGAGATGAATGGTCTGCGCCAGCAGGCGCAGGGGAAGAGCGGTGATCACCAGGGGCGCCAGGTGCGTTGATCCCGCCCCGGAGTTGTCCACGGTCTCCACCTCCACGCCACGGCCGACGACGCGCATGGCCACGACCCGCGCCCCCCGGTGGATCCTGCCGGCGTCCAGGTCCATGGCCATCGCGTCGACGAGGGCCCCGAGGCCTCCGTCCACGCGCATTGATCCATCCGTCGGCGCGCCTGACTCGATCCGCATGAGGCTGCCCGGGGCCTCCTCCCACATCAGGGCACCGGCCGTGTGCTGCGGACGCGCCGTCAGGCCCATCCTCGTCACCAGCGCCGGCATGCGGCGCTGGAACGCCGGCCAGAACCACGCGGGCCCGAGGTCGTAGGCCCCGCCGGGCGGGCTCTCCGCGGCACCGACCGTCCCTGAGAGGATGCGCCCCCCCAGGCGGTCCGACCCCTCGAGCAACTGATACCCCACCCCGAGTTCCTGCAGGAGCATGGCGGCGTGGAGCCCCCCGAGGCCGCCACCGATGATGAGTACCTCCGCCACGCGCGCACTGTACGACGTACATTGGAACCGGATGCAGCCCCTGCTCAGCGCATACCGTCGCGCGCGCCGCTTGTCGTGGCCGGCGGCCTACCCCATCGCCCAGTTCCCGAACCCGCCGCTCATCATCGGGCTGATCGCGCTTGGCCTCCGGTACCTGGCATCCGGGGCCGGGGCCATCGCGTTCGGCGCGGTCGGGTATGCCTTCATTGGCGCCTGGGCATACCTCGAGCTGACAGACGGTGTGAACCTGTTCCGGCGGGTGCTCGGGGCAGTGGGGCTGGTCTACGTGCTCGTCGCGATCGCGCGCCTGCTGCCCGCGTGACCGTGGGCTGCTGACCGGCATCAGCGTCCGGGAACGAGAAAGACCCGCTCTCGCGGGCCTTTCGTGTGACGGGAGTGACGGGACTCGAACCCGCGACCTCAGGATTGACAGTCCTGCGCTCTAACCACCTGAGCTACACCCCCGGGTTGCTCCGGGCGAGCAATGGGCGGTGACGGACTTGAACCGCCGGCCCCCTGCTTGTAAGGCAGGTGCTCTACCAACTGAGCTAACCGCCCCAACGGGCCGGGGGACAGTAGCAGGGCGCCGCGCCCGTGGCGGGCCCGGTCGGGGTCAGGAGATCCAGTCCGGCGCGTCACCGTCTCCGGCGATGGCCGCGACCAGCTCATCGGCCACCTCGCGCGGGTCCCGGCCCCGCGCGAGCTCCGGCGGCGTCCCGGCGATGGGGCGCGTGGCGAGGCCGGTCTCCATGTGCGGGGGGCGGGCGTCCAGCACGCGCACCCCGGCCCGCCGCATCTCGCGGCGGAAGGCCATGTCGAAGGCGGTGAGCCCGGCTTTGGCGGCCGAGTAGGCGGCGAGGCCGGCCATCGGCTGGGTTGCCACCACCGCCGACACCTGCGCGATGACCCCGCTCTTTCCCAGATGGCGGGTGGCCGCGCGCGCCACGAGGATCGGCGCGATCAGGTCGAGTTCCACCACCTGCCGGAGCACCTGCTCGTCCAGCTCGGCGACGGGGCCGAAGGCAACGCCTCCGGCGCTCATCACCACGATGTCCAGACCGCCCAGCGCGCGCGCGGCCTCGTCTACTACGGCATCGGGCCCGCCGGGGGCCGTGAGGTCCCCATCAACAGCGGTCGCGTTGAGCTCCTGCGCCAGCGTGATCCGTCGGTCCTCGTTGCGCCCGTGCACGGCCACCGTGGCACCCCGGGCGGACAGTGACCGCGCGATTTCTGACCCGAAACCGCCCGTGGCGCCGATCACCAGCGCCCGTGATCCTTGCATCTCCATGTATGGACCATAGATCGCCCCCGGCAGGGAGCGGGCGCGTACGGCTAGGGGAGATCCTCGCCCGCCTCGGCATCGGGCTGGGCCCCCTCGGGGTGCGGCCGACCGCGCAGGTACGCGTAGATGGCCACGCCCACCAGTGCCCCGAGGATGGGCCCGATCAGGTACACCCAGAGGGCCGCGAAGTCCCCCGTGGCCACCGCGGGGCCGATGGAGCGGGCGGGGTTCATCGAGGCGCCCTCCACCAGGCCCATCACCAGCCCGATGACGGCGACGGTGATGCCGATCGCCACCGCGGCCAGTGCGCCCTGCGCGCGGGTGTCGGTGGCCACGGCCATCACCACCAGCATCAGTACCGCCGTGATGGCGATCTCCACCCCCACGGCACCCAGGTCACCCACCTCGACCGGCTGGGTGCGCGACAGCCCGCTCGCCGTGCCGAACATGCCCGCGATCGCCAGCGCACCCGCGATGGCGCCCGCCACCTGTGCGGTCCAGTACGGCAGCACCTCACGCGCCGGGAAGTGGCGGCCGGATGCGAAGGCCAGGGTGACGGCGGGGTTGATGTGTGCGCCCGACAGGTGACCGATGGCGAAGATGACCATCGCGACGATGAGCCCCCATGCGATGGCCACCCCCACGTGCCCCCCCAGCCCGCCGTCGGTGCGGAAGTCGACTGCGGCAGCGGCGCAGCCGCCCGCCACCAGCAGGAACGTGCCGAGGAACTCGGCGGCGAACCGGCGTGGCAGGTCGGGGGGTGCGTGCATGCGGACACGCTACCGGCGGGCGGCCGTACGATCTGCGTGATGACGACCTCGGTTGCACGGGTGGGGGATCGCGCGCTGCGCGTGGAGCGCGTGTTCGATGGCACGCCCGAGCGCGTGTGGGAGGTGATGACCGACCCCGCCCTCATCCCGCAGTGGTGGGGCCCTGCGCACCACGATCCCACGGTGGTGGAGATGGATGTATGCCCCGGAGGACGGTGGAGGGTCGAGCTCACCGGCGGGAATGGCACGGTGTTCGGGTTCTCCGGTGAGTACCTGGAGGTCGTGGCCCCGCACCGGCTGGTGCAGACCTTCGTGTTCGATCCGTTCCCGGACGCCGGCACCACTGAGTCGCTGGTGCTCGAGGACACAGGCGGGGGCTGCACGGTCCTGCGGGTGGACATCATGCACCCGACTCCGGAGGGTCGTGATCAGCAGCTGGCCAGCGGCATGGAGCAGGGAATGCGCGCCACGCACGATCGCCTGCAGGCGCTGGTCGCGGGCCCGTCCCGGGCGTAGCGCCACGCCGCCCGCGAGGGAACGTCGTACGGGTGGCGAATGCCCGACCGGTGGTATCTTTCGATGCAACGGAGACGATCTCGACGACGGGCACGGGCCCGGTTCCTCACGAGGAGGGACGTACATGAAGGTAATGCGCGAATCGCGCGACCGGCGCACCACCGAGGGAGTGGTGGCGCACTACAGCAGGGGTGGCTTCGGCCAGTACCACCGGCTCGACTGCCCCGACGCACCGCATCGCGGTGACCCCGGTGTGCGCGACACCATCCACGGACCGTGGCGGTACCTGGCCGCGCACTGGGCCCCGTGCCCCGTGTGCCGGCCGCCTGCGGATGCGCTGCAGGCCGACACGGGCATGCAGGCCGCCTGACCGCCGCGGGGCGGGTAGCCTCACGTCTCCTGGCCCCCATCGTCTAGCGGTCCAGGACGCCGCCCTTTCACGGCGGTAGCGCGGGTTCGAATCCCGCTGGGGGTACTCATATGCCGCGTGGTGTCCCTGCGAGGCCGGTACGACCGTCCGGGAAGCGCGCCCGGGCGCACCCCGGGCCTTCCGTGGCGGCCGCGGTCTGGTGGAATCCCCACCGGTACCCGAATCAGCCGAAAGAGACTCCATGGCCGACCTGCCGCCCGTTCCTCCGATGCCGAAGTTCCTCACCGCCGCGATCACCGCGATCGTGTGCGTGGCGATCGCCGTCACGGTGCTCATCCTGGTCATCAACGCCGCCGGCTAGGACAACCCCAGCGCGGCGCCCAGGGCGAACCCCGCTGCCGCAAGCCCGATCCCCCCGATCAGTGGGCCCACAATGTTGAGCAGCGCTGCGCTGATGCGGCCTTGCTCGGCCATCCCCTCGGTTTCGATCATCCACGTGGAGAACGTGGTGTAGGCACCGAGGAACCCTGTTCCTGCCACGAGCAGGAGCCCGTGCCCCGGCGCTGCCCCGGTCACCAGACCGAGTGCGAATGCGCCGAGGAGGTTCACGGCGAGGACGCCCCAGGGGGCGCTGCGGCCTGTCAGCAGCATGACCAGCCGTCCCGTGCCGTAGCGGGCAAGTGCTCCGAGTGCACCCGCAGGCGCGACCAATGCCCACGTGAGTGCGCTCACGCCATGATGCGCGTCAGTACGCGCCGGGTGGCCAGCACGGCAATGAACCCCAGCGCCACGCTCACCAGCAGGTAGAGGACGGCGGCTGCCGACTGGCCGTCCTGCATCATCACCACGGCCTCCACCTGCATGGTCGAGAACGTCGTGATCGATCCGCAGAAACCGATGGCGGCCAGCGGGTGGAACCAGTGCGGGAGGTCGGGGCGCCATGCGATCAGGCCCGCGATGGCCGCGAGCAGAATCGTGCCGGTGATGTTCACGCCGAGCGTGGCAAGGGCCCCCGCCCCGCCGACGAGGGCTCGGAGCAGGGCGCCAGCGGCGCCTCCTATGGCGATGGCCGTGATGGCCGCCGGGCGCGGGCTCACGGATCCAGCCTAACGGCCAAGTCATTAGGCTGCCGCGATGCCAACTGCCAGACCGGAGACCCGATGATCAACCGCCTGCCACGTGCACTCGCCGGATCCTTCGTCGCCGTGGTGACTGCTCCGGCCCTGGTTTCCGGGGCACCATGCGGTACCCCCCCGTGCATTGTTGCCTCGGGCGCATCCCTGGCGTCCCTCACGGGGTCGGCGAGTCCATATGGCATCGCGCAGGCACGTGGCGCATCGCTCGCCGCAGCGCATTCACGCCCCGGCCGGGTACGGGTGCGGCTGACCCTTGCGGATGATCAGTCGTCTGAGCGCATGGGCATCAATCAGATGATCGCCTTCACCGGTGCACGGGTCGCTGCCGTGCTTGGCCCGACATTGTCGGGGGTGGCCGGCGCCGCCGACCCCACGGCGTCCGCTGCAGGCATACCCGTCCTTGCGGTCACCAACACCACACTCGATCTCGCTGAGGCGGGCCCCACGGTCTGGCGCGTGACCCTCTCGGAGGACCGGCTCATCCCTGCGTCCGTGGCGTACGCAGCGAGTACCCGAGGGGTGAGGACTGCCTCGCTCGTGTCGGTGACCGGTGATGAGTATTCCGAGGGAGCGGCGCGCGCGTTCCGCACTGCTGCAGCGCAGCAGGGCATCCGCCTTCTGGCGGACGTCAGCATGCCGGCGGGATCGTCCGATGCCGCCTCCGTCATTGCCGGCGCAGTGGCCCCGGGTCCGAAGGCGATCTTCTTCGCAGCCCGCAGCCGGGACGCCGTGAACCTCGTGGTGGCTGCGCAGGCCTCCACTGCGGTCAAGGTGGGCGGCAACGGGTACAACACGCCGGATGTACTGAGTGCCGCGGGCACGGCCACGGACGGGATGCTCGTGAGCGCATCCTGGAACCCCGGACGCCGCGATCCGCGGAGCCGGGCGTTCGTGCGCGCCTACCGAGCGAAGTACCGCAGCACACCTGATGCCTTCGCCGCGCAGGGCTATGCAGGCGTCCAGTTGCTCGAGGCCGCAGCAGCTGCGGGACGCGGCGGAAGCCCCGAGCGCGTCCTGGCGGGCCTCAGGCGGGTGCGATCCGTTCCCTCGGTGCTCGGGACCATGCGTTTCCGGAAGGGCGTGCGCGAGGCAACGTATCCGGCCACCGTTCAGGTGGTGCGTGCGGGACGGTTGAGGGTCGCCCCCTAACCGCCGGAGGCCATCTCCTCCGCCACGCGCCGCTTGACGCGGGCCAGCATCCCGGCCATGCCGCGCATGCGCAGCGGAGTGACCAGTTCGTCGAGCCCCATCGACATGTAGAAGTCGTTGGGGGTGGCGAGCACCTCCTCGGGCGTCCCGCCGTCCAGCCCCTGGTGCAGCACGGATGCGAAACCCCGCGAGGTCGGGGCCTCCGGCGGGGCGTCGAAGAACAGGCGCACCTCGTCGGTCGTCACGTCCACGGCGAGGAACAGGGGCGCCTGGCACTCCTCCACCGGCTCCATCGCGTCGCGATCGTCCTCCAGCCGGTCGGGCAGGGGCGGGAGCGCATTCGCGAAGTCCAGGAGCAGCGGCAGCCGGAGTTCCTTCGGCGTGTCGGCGAACTCCTCGACGATCTCGTGGAGGGCGTCCCTCACTTCTCGATGGGCACGCGCACGGCGTTGCCCCACTCCACCCACGAGCCGTCGTAGTTGCGCACGTTGTCGAAGCCCAGCAGGTGGGTCAGCACGAACCACGTGTGGCTGGACCGCTCGCCGATGCGGCAGTAGGCGATCACATCATCACCCGACTGCAGCCCGACCTCGTCCTGGTAGATGGCGCGGAGGGCATCCACCGGCAGGAAGGTGCCGTCGTCCTCGTCCGCGGCGCGACGCCACGGCACGTTGGCGGCCGTGGGGATGTGCCCACCGCGCAGCGCGCCCTCCTGCGGGTAGTCGGCCATGTGCAGCAGCTCGCCCGAGTACTCGCCGGGTGAGCGCACGTCCACCAGCTTGCCATTGCCGATGTGGGCCAGCACCTGCTCGCGGTAGGCGCGGATGACGCTGTCGTCGCGGGCGGTCACCGGGTAGTCGGCGGACGCGGGGGAGGGCACGTCGGTGGTCATGGGGCGCCCCTCGTCCATCCACTTCTTGCGACCCCCATCCAGCAGGCGTACGTCGGCGTGCCCGAACAGGGAGGTCACCCACAGCGCGTAGGCGGCCCACCAGTTGTTCTGGTCGCCGTAGAAGACGATGGTGGTCTCGGGCGTGATGCCCTTCGCGCTCATCAGCGCGGCGAAGGCATCGGCGTCCACGTAGTCGCGCGTGAGCGGGTCGTTCAGGTCGGCATGCCAGTCGATCTTCACCGCACCCGGGATGTGCCCGGTGTCATACAGCAGCACGTCCTCGTCGCTCTCGGCCACCACCAGGCCGGGGTCGTCCAGGTGCGCGGCCAACCACTCGGTGGTGACAAGGCGCTCGGGGTGGGCATAGGCCTGGATCTTCGGGTCCTGGTCGAACTCAAGCGGCATGTGGGTGCCTCCCGGCAGGTGCGTGGCTCGTCATCGTGGATAAGCAGTATTGCATCGGGGCATCAGTGATGTGGATGGATGTGACCGCCGTCACCGACCGTTGGTGGAGAAGTGCTGATAGTCCTTCGTGCCGCTCCAGCGCCCGCCCCACTTCCAGCCCTCGCGCTCGAAGGCACGCACCAGGGCATTGCCCGATATGGCCATGCCGGGACGCGGTCGGCGGTTCACGTAGGGGCGGCTCTTCCGGTGGTACACCACCCCGCCCGGCTCCACCCAGGGGTTCTCGATCGGGTTGATGTCGATCGCCCGGCCGTAGGAGTGATTGCTCCACCGGCTGCTGCCCGTGGCCTTCCGGCAGTTGAAGGCCGAGGTGTTGTCGGCCTCGATGGAGTCGAAGTCGCTGCCCCGGAACCGCTCGATCGGTTCCATGCGTCGGATGGGCACCTTCGCGCGGTACAGGGAGCGGAAGATGCGGTTCACCTCCGGGGCCACGTCCTCGTGCACCACGATCCGCCCGCGGCGCTCGCGGCCTGAGAAGTCCCGGAAGGTGGTGCGCACCATGCGCAGGTCCCCCAGGCCCACCGGGCACCCGCGGCGCCAGACGGACGGGGTCATGGCCTTCCGCTCCGCTGCGGTCAGCGGGCGGATGCTCGACTGGAAGCCGGCGAGGGCGGGTGAGGCCGCCAGCCCGAGGGCTGCGGTCGCGATCGCCAGGGTTGCCAGGGTCGCCCGCATGGGCGGCGAGGCTAGCGGCGCCTGCCGGATGACCAGAGCAGCAGCGTTCCGAGCACGGCCGCCAGCACCGAGCCGCCCAGAACGCCGATGCGCGCCGCGGTCTCGATGGCCGGGTTGTCGAACGCCAGGTCGGTGATGAACAGCGACACGGTGAAGCCGATGCCGGCCACCGCACCCACGCCGATCACCTGCGACCACCGGGCTCCGCGTGGCATGGAGCCGAGGCCCGATCGCACTGCCAGCCAGGTGCCCAGTGAGATACCGATGGTCTTGCCCACCAGCAGGCCCAGCGTGATGCCGAGCGCCGCGGCGAGGCTGCCCTCCGCTGAGAACGCATCGGTGCCGAACACGATCCCCGCATTGGCCAGCGCGAAGATGGGGAGGATGACGAATGACGACCACGGATGCAGCGCGTGCACCGTGCGGCTGAGGGGTGACACCGCCTGGCGCGACAGCTCCGCCAGGTGCATCCACGACTCGCTGTCGGCGTCCGGGCGCTGGGGGTCGTCGGAGGTCTCATCCGCCACGCGGTGGGCCTCGGCCGATACCGCGGCGGGCCGTTGCAGTGCCACGGCGGGCATCAGCAGGCCCACGGCCACCCCGGCGATGGTGGCGTGCACGCCGGATGCCGCGGTGAAGGCCCAGGTGAGGATGCCCAGCGCGATGTAGGGGATCCCCGCCTGCACGTGCATGCGCGTGAGGACCCAGAACACGATGAGCGTGCCGACGGCCGCACCCAGCCACGCCGCCTGGATGCCGCCGGAATACGCGACCGCGATCACGATGATCGCGCCGATGTCGTCGATCACCGCCACGCCCAGCAGGAACGCCCACAGCGACGACGGCACCCGGGTGCGCAGGGCGGCCAGTACCGCCAGCGCGAAGGCGACGTCAGTGGCCATGGGGATGCCCCACCCGTGCTGGGCCGGCCCACCGGCGGTGAATGCCAGGTAGATGAGGGCCGGCAGCACCATTCCGCCCAGCGCAGCGGCGAATGGCACGGCGGCCGCCTTGCGGTCGGAGAGTTCGCCCACCGCCAGCTCGCGCTTCACCTCCAGCCCGATGAGCAGGAAGAACAGGGCCATGATGCCGTCGTTCACGACCTTCATCAGGTCGGTATCCAGCACCATGTCGCCCCACCCGATGGTGATGGAGGTCTCCCAGAAGGCCTCGTAGCCGGACGGGTTCACGTTGGCCCAGATGAGGGCCACGATGGTGGCGGCCAGCAGGGCGGCGCCACCGGCGGCCTCCCATGCCATGAACGACCGGATGGGGCTCGCGATGAGCCGCGCGGAGGTCCGCGGGGACCGCGACCACGTGGGGACGATGCGCTGCTCGGGGTCGCTCGGCACGTAAGCAGCGTAGCCCGAACGCCTGATACACCTTCATGACAATGACGTCACGAACCCGACGACGTATGACCCCGGGGGCAGTCCCCGGTATGGCGGCTCTCGTCGGCGCGCTGGTCATCCTGTCCACGGGCAGTCCCGCATCCGCGGCGGTGCTGCGCGGAACGGTCACGCGGGTCGTGGACGGCGACACCATCTCCGTGTCGGCGCGGGGCGTCCGCACCACGGTGCGCCTGATCGGCATCGACACGCCCGAGACCAAGCGGCCGGGCTATCCGGTGCAGTGCGGCGGTCCCGCGGCGTCGAGGGAGGCCGCGCGCCTGTTGCGCCGGGGCACGAGCGTGCGGGTGGTGTCCGACCCCTCGCAGGACGCGCGCGACAGGTACGGGCGGTTCCTCGGTTACGTGTACCGACCGGGGCGGTCCGGGGCGCGCGGGTCGGTCAACTACCGCCTGGTACGCACGGGCTTCGCGAAGACCTACGTGTACGGGCGCATCCCATTCCGCTATGCGGGGCAGTTCCTCGCCGGGGAGATCCGGGCGAAGAAAGCGCGGCTCGGCGTGTGGGGGCCGCCCTGCAACGGCAACACCGTCAAGCCGCAACCGCAGGCGGCGCGCGCGCCGGGATCGTCATCGCGCTGCGATCCGAACTATCGCGGGGCCTGCATCCCGTCACCTCCGCCGGATCTGGACTGCAGCCAGATATCCGCCCGGCGCTTCCGTGTGGTGGGCGTGGATGTCCACCGCTTCGACAGCGATGGTGACGGCATCGCCTGCGAGGGGTCGCGCTAGGCGCGCACCGCCTGCCCGGCTCCGTTGGGCACCCAGCGGCTGGACGCCCCACCGATGCGCGAGAGGTTCCACGCCGAGTTGACCAGCCCCACATGCGAGAACGCCTGGGGGAAGTTGCCCAGCATCAGCCCGGTGGAGGGATCCCACTGCTCGGCGATCAACCCGACGTCGTTCCGGAGCGACAGCAGCCGCTCGAACAGGGCGCGGGCCTCGTCATCGCGCCCGGCCATCGCGAGGTTATCCACGAGCCAGTACGAGCACAGCAGGAACGCGCCCTCGCCCGCGGGCAGGCCGTCCACGCCCTCGCTGCCCTCGTCTGCATAGCGCATCACCAGCCCGTCGCGGGTGAGGTCGCGCTGGATGGCCTCCATGGTGCCGATCACCCGTGGGTCGGTGACCGGCAGGAACCCGACCAGGGGAACCATGAGCAGGCTGGCGTCCAGCCGCGGCACGTCATACGCCTGCACGAACGCCCCGAGGTCGGGGTCGTAGCCCTCGCGGCACACCTCGTCGTGGATCTCCTGCCGGATGGCCTTCCAGCGGTCGGTCGGCCCCTCCAGTCCCGACTCCTCGACCGCGCGGATGGCCCGGTCGAACGCCACCCACGCCATCATCTTCGAGTGCGTGAAGTGCCGCCGCGGCCCACGGACCTCCCAGATGCCCTCATCCGGCTCGCGCCACCGGCACTCCAGCGCCTCCATCAGCGCGAGTTCCAGCGACCACGCGTCGGGGTCGGGCTCCACGCCAATGCGCCGGGCCACGTGCAGTGAGTCCATCACCTCGCCGTACACATCCAGTTGGAACTGGTCCACCGCGGCGTTGCCCACCCGTACGGGCGTGGCCCCGCCGTAGCCGCCCAGCCATGGGACCTCCCACTCCGACAGACGGCGCTCGCCCCCCGGTCCGTACATGATCTGGATGTCCTCCGGGTCACCCGCCACCGCGCGCAGCAGCCAGTCGCGCCAGGCCACCGCTTCGCGCGTGTACCCGCCCAGCATCAGCGCGTACAGGGTGAATGACGCATCGCGCAGCCATCCGTACCGGTAGTCCCAGTTGCGCACCCCGCCGGGCTGCTCGGGCAGCGATGTGGTGGCCGCGGCGATGATCGCCCCGGTGGGCGCGTACGACAGCGCCTTCAGCGTGATGAGCGAGCGCACCACGGCCTCGCGCCACTCTCCCTGGAACGGGCACCGCGAGCTCCAGCCCTCCCACCATGAGAGCGCCTCCACCAGGGCGTGCTCGGGGTCTGGCCCGGCGGGGGCGGGCAGGTGCGAGTCGTGGTGGTTCAGGGTGATGCCGATCCGCTCTCCGGCGTGCACGGTGAAGCGCGCGACCATGTCGCCCTCCACGCGGCCGTGGTGCACGGGTGACACCAGCCGGAGGGCCTCGGGCCCGGAGATGAGGTCGGCGCCCTCGGGAAGGTGGCGCACCCACGGCCGGGTGCGGCCGTACTCGAAGCGCGCGGACACCACCGACTCCATCGGCACGTCGCCCTCCACGCCCTCCACGATCCGCACGATGCACGGCCCGGTGGGCTCGGGCGACATGAAGTCGATCACCCTCACGGTGCCCTCGTCGCCCACCAGCGTGGTCTCGAGCACCAGCGTCTCGCCCACGTACCGGCGGGTGGATTCGCGCACGCCGGAGTGCGGCGCCATGCGCCACTCCCCGTTGTCCGGGCCCCCCAGCAACGAGCAGAAGACGGCCGGACCGTCGAACCGCGGGGTGCAGAACCAGTCGATCGTGCCGTCACGCGCCACCAGTGCACACGTGCGCTTGTCGCCGATGAGGGCGTGGTCCTCGATGGCGCGGGCGGGGTTCACGGCCGCCACTATCCCAGATGGGGCGGCGCATGCGGCACCATTCAGGTCATGGACGTCTCCTTCGCCCCGTCACCCGACGACATGCTCACGTGGATCGCCTCTGATCCGGGCTTCATGCAGCGCGCCTCGCACGCGCTGGTGGCAGGCCCCGGCACGTGGCTGGTGGATCCGGTGGACCACCCGCGGGTGCGCGAGCGCCTCGCCGTCATGCCCCCGGTGGCGGGCGTGGTGCAGTTGCTGGACCGCCATGGGCGCGACTGCGCGGCAATGGCTGCCGACCTGGGCGTGCCCCTGGTCGTGACGCCCCGGCAGGAGGTGCCCGGCGCGCCGTTCCGCGTGATGGTGGTGCGCGACTCCCGCGGCTGGCACGAATCAGCCCTGTGGTGGGATGACCGCCGGGCACTGGTGGTGGCCGAGGCGGTCGGCACCGCGCCCTACTTCCGCTCCCGGCCCGGCCAGGTGATCGGTCCGCATCCGATGATGCGCGTGTCGCCGCCCCGGGTGCTCGCGGGGTCGGGTGCGCAGCATGTGCTGATGGGTCATGGGCACCCCGTGCACCGGGACGACGCGGGTGCCATGGTGGACGACGCGGTCGCCGGTGCACGGGGTTCCACCCCGCGGTGGCTGCTGTCACTCGTGACGGGCTCGGTGCGGCGGCACGACCGCCGCTCGCCTATCGTCACCCGCTGATGAACGGACAGCCGGCTCCGCCACCGGCGCCCGCGTCCGTCACGGACGACCCCGGGCGCGGCCGCCCCCGATGGGTCCAGCGCCTCACCTCCATGCCGTGGTGGGCGTGGGTCGGCGTGCCCCTGGTGGCGTGGGTTGCCAGCCGCCTGTTCGTCACGGGCCTCGGGGTGATCGCCAGCAGCACGTTCGGGCGCGCGGAGATCGGGCTCGACCAGGCCGTGCCGCGTGCCCTGAACCTCTTCGGGTCGTGGGACACCACGTGGTACCTGGACATCGCCCGACGCGGGTACGCCTTCGACGTGGGCCAGGTGGGGGAGGTGTTCACGAACGTCGCGTTCTTCCCGCTCATGCCCATCGTCATGTGGGCGGCGCTCGCGGTGGGCCTCAACCCCTTCTGGGTTGCCCTGCTGGTCTCCAACGCGATGTTCCTGGTGGCGCTGGTGGCGCTGTACCACCTGACGCGGGAGCGCTTCGGCCAGGCCATGGCCGTGCGGGCGACCTGGGTGCTGGCGCTGGCGCCGCCTGCGGTCGCGGCCTCCATGGCCTACACCGAGGGGCTGGCGCTGGGGCTCGCGGTGCTTGCGGGGTACCTGGCCTGGAAGGGGCGCTTCGGCTGGGCCGGGTCGGTTGCCGCCATCGCGGTGCTCACCCGCCCCACGGGCGTCCTGGCCGTGATACCGGTGGTGATGCTGGCGTGGTACGCCACCGGACCAGGTCGTCGCGAGCGGCTGCTGAAGGCCGTGGTCCCCGCCGGCGTGGTGATGGCGGCATTCCTGGGATACATGCAGTTCCGGCAGGGCGCGTGGAGCCTGCCCCTGCAGGCACAGGCCGCATGGGGCCGCGGCCAACTGGGCGTGGGGCTGCTGTCGTTGCTGCCGCACGACGTGGGTCAGGCGCTGGGCGGCCTGTTCGGCGGCGACCTCATTGGCTCGCGCGACCTCCTCGGCAAGGAGACCATCGCCGAGCTCTCCGGCCTGTCGGTGGGCGACTGGTCGTCCGTGCTGCGGGATGTCCTGTTCGGCGTGCTGTACGTGTTCCTGCTCGCGCGCCTGTGGCGCAACGAGGGCGGCCTGCGCTCGCCGTGGGTGATGTACGCGTTCCTGGTGCTCGTGGTGCCGCTCTCGAGCGGCTCGGTCACCTCCCTGGCGCGCCTGGGCCTGCTGGCCTACCCCCTGGCGTGGCCCATGGCGGAGTGGCTGGGCGACGGCGGCCCGAAACGGCGGCGCTGGACCGCCGTGGCGGCGTTGGTGGTGATCGCCCTCATGGTGGCCCAGCTGGCCACGCAGTCGCCGTAGTGGGCTAGCGCTCCTGCTGCATCATCAGCGTGGGGCGCCCGACGATCAGCGGGTCAAGGGCGCCGATGCGGTCGATGTCCTTGCCCCGGTAGGGCAGCCGGTGCAGCACGTACCGCATGGCGTTCAGGCGCGCCCGCTTCTTGCAGTCCGACTTGATGACGATCCAGGGCGCGTCCTCGGTGTCGGTGTGCTGGAACATCGCCTCCTTCGCGGCGGTGTAGCCATTCCACTTGTCGAGTGACGCCAGGTCGATGGGCGAGAGCTTCCACTGCTTCAGCGGATGCCGCTCGCGCTCGGCGAACCTGCGCTGCTGCTCCTCCTGGCTCACCGAGAACCAGAACTTGATCAGGTGGATGCCGCTGTGCACCAGTTGGCGCTCGAATTCCGGCGCCTGCCGCATGAACTCGGCGTATTCCTCATCGGAGCAGAAGCCCATCACGTGCTCGACGCCGGCGCGGTTGTACCAGGAGCGGTCGAACAGCACGATCTCCCCGCGCGTGGGCAGGTGCTCGATGTAGCGCTGGAAGTACCACTGGCCGGCCTCGATCTCGGTGGGCTTCTCCAGTGCCACCACCCGCGCGCCGCGCGGGTTCAGGTGCTCCATGAAGCGCTTGATGGTGCCGCCCTTGCCCGCGGCGTCGCGGCCCTCGAACACGATCACCACCCGCTGGCCGGTGTCCTTCACCCACGACTGCAGCTTCAGCAGTTCCACCTGCAGCCGGTACTTCTGCTTCTCGTACGCCTTGCGGCGCATGAGGTTGCGGTACGGGTACACGGCGGTGCGCCAGTCGTCCACCAGTTCGTCGTCGCCGTGCACGGGTGGCGTGCCGAACACCGGCTCGTCCTGCTCCAGGAGTGCCTCGCCCAGCGCCACCAGGTCGTCGGGCGCCGTGCCCTCCGACACCGCCAGCAGCCACTCCGCGATTGCCTGCACGTCGTCGGGTGATGCCCCCTGCACGACGTCGCGCACGGCGTTCACCAACTCGCCCCGGGCCCCCGCGATGCCCTCGCCCACCTCGAAGGCCTCGATGGCGACGCCATCTCGCGCGGGTGACGGGCCCCCTTTTCGCGCGTGGCGTGCCATGCCCCGAACCTACTCCGCGATCTGCTCGATCACGTAGTCCAGGCACGCGGTGAGGTGGCGGACATCATCGGGGGTGACCGCCGGGAACGTGGCCACGCGGATCTGGTTGCGACCGAGCTTGCGGTAGGCGTCTGTGTCCACCACCCCGTTGGCGCGCAGCACGGCGCACAGCGCCGTCGCATCCACGCGCTCGTCCAGGTCGATGGTGACCACCACGGGGCTGCGCATGGCCGGGTCGGCCACGAACGGCGTCGCGAGATCGTGTGCGTCGGCCCAGTCGTACAGCACGCCCGACGACTCCCCGGTGCGCGCCGCAGCCCACTGCAGCCCGCCCTGTCCCAGGATCCACTCCACCTGCTCCACCAGCAGGAAGATGGTCGCGAGCGCCGGCGTGTTGTAGGTCTGGTCCTTCACCGAGTTGTCACGGGCGATCAGCAGGTCCAGCGACGCGGGGCACCAGCGGTCGGCCAGGTCGTCGATGCGCTCGAGTGCACGGGGCGAGCAGGCAGCCAGCCACAGCCCGCCGTCGCTGGCGAGCGCCTTCTGCGGCGACAGGTAGTACACGTCGAACTCCGCGGGGTCCACGTGCATGCCACCCGCCCCCGAGGTGGCGTCCACCAGCACCAGGGCATCGGGGTCGGCGCCCGCCGGGCGCGCGACCGGCATGCACACGCCCGTCGACGTCTCGTTCTGGGTCAGCGCATAGGCATCGGCACCAGCCTGCGCGGTGAGCACCGGGTGCGTGCCGGGCGCGGACTCATCGGTGGTCACCGTGGCGATGTGCGGCGCCTGCTCCAGGGCCTGCGCGAACTTCGACGAGAACTCCCCGAACACCGCGTGATGGCTGTGGTCGCGCACCAAGCGGAACCCCGCGATGTCCCAGAATGCCGTGGCGCCGCCGTTGCCCAGCAGCACCTCGTAGCCATCCGGCAGCCCCAGCAATTCGGCCATGCCGCGTCGGGCGCGTGCCACCACGTCCTTCACCGTCTTCTGGCGGTGCGAGGTCCCCATGTAGGAGGTGCCCGTCTCGGCGAGGGCGCGGAGCGACTCCACCCGCACCTTCGAGGGGCCGCTGCCGAACCGGCCATCGGCGGGCAGCAATTCGAGCGGGATGCGGATATCGGCGGTCTGGTCGGTCATGGCGCGGAACATACATGGGCAGGGCCGGCGCGCGGTGCCGGAGAATATGTGTCAATGATTTAGGCAAGCGGGCAACGGCCGGAGGGCACCATGCGGATGAGGATCACCCTGGCGGGGGCCGCGGCCACCGCCCTGCTGGTCATCCCCGCGACCGCCCTGTCGGCCAACGAGGACGTGGCCTTCACCTCGGCCGGCGTCACGCGCCACGCCATCATCAGCCCGCCGGCATCGAGTGTCGCCCGGCCGCC
>JAUROO010000062.1 GCA_030829765.1 Miltoncostaeales bacterium
AGTCCGCGCCCTCCTGGTCCACCGTCACGCAGAAAAGGTGGATCTTCTCGCGACGGGCCTCACGCAGCGCCATCTGGGTGTCCGCCTGCGCGTAGGCGTTGTCCTGGTAGGTGTCGCTGTCATACGGCCGACCGTCGGTGAGCAGGATCATCAACTTCACGTTGCTGTCCACGCTCATCAGGCGCTTGGTGGCATGGCGGATGGCCGGGCCCATGCGGGTCTTGCTGCGACCGTAGATGCCGCCGATGCGCGACCGCACGCGGTCGTCGTAGCGCTCGCCCAGTTCCTTCACGGTGTAGAACTCGGCGTCCTCGCGGCCGTTGCCCGAGAACCCGTAGATGGCGTACTCGTCGCGGATTGCCTCGAGGGCCTCGCACATCAGGATGAGGCCCTCCTTCTCGATGTCGATGATGCGCTTGCGGCCGTCGATCTTGCGGTCGGTGGACGACGACATGTCCACCAGGAACGCCGTGGTGACGTCGCGGTCCTTCTTGTCGCGCTTGATGTACACGCGGTCGGTGGGCGTGAGGCGGGCCTTGCGGTCCACCACGTGCTCCACCAGGCCGTCCAGGTCGAGGTCGTCCCCTTCGCTCTGGTAACGCATCTTCCGCATGCGCTCGGGGCGCATCAGCTGGAAGTTGCGGCGGATCTGGGTGACCACGCCGCCGTACTCGTGGAATGTGGCGGCCACGAACGCCGGCACCTCACGGGTGGCCCGCGACTCGCGCAGGGTGCACCACGACGGCCGGTAGTCCTCGATGCGGTGGTCCCACTCGTCGTACATGAAGACCTGCTCGCCCAGGTCATCCTGGGCCTCGTCCTCGCCCTGCGCCACCTCCGGGCCCGCGCCCTCGGGGGTCATGCCTCCCGCGGAGTCGATCTCGTCCTCGCCCTCGGCGTCGCTGGCGCGGCCGCTCTCCTCCATGTCGGCGTCGCTCTCGCCCTTCTGGGCGGCGGCGTCCTCGTCCATCTGGCCCTCGGACACCTGCTCGGCCTGCATCACCTTGTCGGCCGACTCGATCGACTCGGCCTCGGTGTCGTCGCCCTTGTTGCCCTCCTTCTCGGCGTCGCCCTCCACATCCTGGGCCTCGATCTGGTTCTGGGCCTGGCTCTCGGGCTGGACCAGCTCCTCCATGACCGGCGGCACGAAGGGCGGCATCTCCATGGGCTCGTACTCATCCAGCGGGTTGAAGTCCACCTCGCCGGTGTCCTGCTCGCCCTCGGGCGACTCCTCGGGCTTCCGGGCCTGCTGCTGCATGGCCTCGTCGGAGAACGGCTCGGTGATGCCCCGGCGCCCGGCCTGCATCACCTCATCGATCATCGCGTAGATGCGCGCCGTCACGCGTGCGGTGTCGGCGACGGTGGCGCCCTCCTCCTCCACGTCCACCAGCAGGGCGATCGCGCCCTCGCTGGCCTCGCGCACGTGGGCGGCCATGTCGTCGAACGGCGGGTCGCCCGCCATGGTCGACACCATCATGGCGTCGATCACCTGCCCCACCTCGGGCAGGTCGGCCGGCGAGGTGCCCATCTCCTCGCGGCGCTCCAGCGTCTGCGCCTGGATCAGGTCCATGTCGCGGCGGATGCCCGGGTACGCGCGCCGGATGAGCGCCTCGATTCGCTGGCCCTCGACGATGTTGAAGATGTCCCGCGCCAGCGCCGGCGACGGGAACATGCCGTAGAACCTGGTCAGGTCGCTCTCGCGCCGCCACTCGGCCTCGGTGGTGGCCGTGGGGAACGGCGACTCGCGGGTGCTCATCGGGTCCCCATTCCGTAGCGGGCGTCCAGGTCGGCGACCGTCTCGGGGATCTCATCGAGGCTGAACCGGTAGGTGCCGAACTCGATGCGCGCGGCGCCATGGGCCGCCGCCACCTTGTACGCCACGAAGTTCCGGTCGTCGTCATCGAAGAAGCGCATGTCGGAGGGCAGGATGATGTGGTCGGGACCAAACCGGTCCACGGCTTCCATCTCGTCCATACCGCGCACCGCCACGTCGCGACCCGACAGCGCCGTGGCGTAGAGCTTCAGCACGCGGGCCACCTGCCTGAGCGCGAGGCCTTCGCGCAGATCCTCCAGCACCTCGAGCGAGTACTTCGAGCCCATGCGGAAGTACCCGCGCCCGACTTCCTTGTTCTTCTCGAGCACATCGAGCCCACGGCGGGTCCACTCCGCCGCACCATCGTGCGACAGCCGCTCGCCGTTCAGCAGGTCAAGCAGCGTGTTGGCCGCCTCCAGCGCCGCCTCGGGGTCGGCCGCCCCGACCAGGCGCACCTCACGCATGTAGCACTCGCGATGCCTGGGACGGAGGCGGGCGAGGATCGGTGGCAGGGCAGCCGCCAGTTCCTGCGCGTGCTTGCGGCGCCGCTCATCGCGACGGTCGCGCGCGGCAAGAAGCGACTTGAGCTCGGCGGCGCGCTGCTGCTTCGGCTCGATCTCGCGGAGCTCACGCTCCAGGTCCTCCAGCTCGCCCGCGAACGCCCGGGTCTCATCGTCATCCGGCGGGCCCAGGGTGGCCTCGGTGACGATGTCCACGTAGGAGTCGGCAATCGTCGGATCGGGCGCGTGGTAGAGGTCGGGCAGCTGCTTCGCCACCTCCACGCCCGACTTCCAGCCGACCTCGGCGATGGCGCGCACCTGGTCCAGGTAGCGCTCGATGGCCTCGTCGTCCTGCTCCTCGAAAAGCCGGGGCAGCTGGCGCGCGACCTCCACTCCCAGCTGGTACTTCAGGTCAGAGATCTCCTGCACCAGTCGCAGGTAGTCCTCGCGGCGCTCCTCGGGCACGGCCGCGAGCATGTCGCGGCCCACGTACATGCCGACGTTCCCTGCGCTGCCTCCGCCCTGGGTGGACACCGCCGCGGTCCTAGAACTGGGTGTTGACGAGCTCGAGGATCGAGCGCTGCATCTCGAGGTCGTCGGTGATCGGCCGGCAGATGGTGGCCTCGCAGGCCGCCACCGGCTCGACGCCGCCCTCGATCAGCTGGCCGGCGTACACCAGCAGGCGCGTGGACACGCCCTCCTCCAGCCCGTGAGTGCGCAGGTTGCGCACCTTCTCCGCAACCTTCACCAGGCGCTCGGCCACGTCGGCGTCCACCCCGGCCTCCTGGCGCACGATCGCCTCCTCGAGATCCGCACTGGGGTAGTCGAATTCCAGTGCCACGAAGCGCTGCTTGGTGGAGTGCTTCAGGTCCTTCAGCACCGACTGGTAGCCCGGGTTGTACGAGATGACCAACTGGAAGTCGAGCGGCGCCTGCACGACCTCGCCCTTCTTCTCCAGCGGCAGGATGCGGCGGTCGTCGGTGAGCGGGTGGATCACCACGGTGGTGTCCTTGCGGGCCTCCACGATCTCATCGAGGTAGGCGATGCCGCCCGCCTTGACGGCGGTGGTGAGCGGACCGTCCTGCCACACGGTCTCATCGCCGCGCAAGGTGTACTTCCCCACCAGGTCAGAGGCCGTGAGGTCCTCGTGGCAACCCACGGTCACCAGGGTGCGCCCCAGCTTCCAGCTCATGTGCTCGACGAAGCGCGTCTTGCCGCAGCCGGTCGGGCCCTTGAGCATCACGGGCAAGTGCGCCTCGTACGCTGCCTCGAACAGCTCCACCTCGTTGCCGACGGGGAGGTAGTACGGCTCCTCCTCGAGGCGGTAGTCCTCCATCTTCTGGGTCTCAACCGCCATCTGGTCGGTACTCCTTGTTCGAGGTGATCGTCACGAAGTGACCGGGAATCCTACAGCGCCACCGGGGCCCGGCCCACCCCCGACGGCACGCCGCTCACTCCTCGGGCGCCGCCTCATCCATGCCGCCCGGCCACACCTGGGGCAGGTCCAGCTCCCACTCGCCGCCATCCGGGTAGTGCTCGGCGTACCAGGACTTGAAGTTCGGGATGGTGAAGCCCACCACGGCGCGGCTCTGCGGCTCCACGCGCACCAGGATGCCGCGCTCATCATCCAGCACCGTCGCTGCCGGCACCGGGGCGCCAAACGTGGCGGTGAAGGTATCGGCCGCCGGGTCGTAGTGGTGAAGCGACTCCGACGCGTTGCGGATCGCGTTCTCCTCGGCGTAGTTCGGGCCGTCGTCCTGGGTCTCATCGGCCATCTGTGCGACCTCCATGCGGTCGGGAACCCGCCCGGCGGATGCGGGCCATTTGGCTAATGTACCGCCTCCAGCGAGGTTCAATGCCGCAGTGCGGCGGGAGGTCACCACCCCATGCGAGGAGTCGACGCGACCCTCGAGGTCCTGAAGCGCAACGGCGTGGACGCCATCTTCGGCATCCCCGGCGGGCCGCTCATCCCGCTGTTCGACGCACTGTTCGACGACTCGGACATCCGCCTGTTCCTCACCCGCCACGAGCAGGGCGCAGGCCACATGGCCGAGGGATACGCCAAGGCGTCCGGGAACCTCGCGGTGTGCACCGGCACGTCCGGACCCGGCGCCACCAATCTGGTCACGCCCATCGCCGACGCCTACATGGACAGCGTCCCGATGCTGGCCCTCACGGGCCAGGTGGGGTCGGCCCGCGTGGGCACCGACGCATTCCAGGAGGCCGACATCGTCGGCATCACCCTGCCGGTGGTGAAGCACTCGTGGCTGGTGAAGGACGCCCATGAGCTCCCCACCGTGCTGGAGGAGGCCATCCACGTGGCTACCACCGGCCGGCCGGGCCCCGTGCTTGTGGACGTCTGCGTGGACCAGTGGGCCGTGGAGGTCGAGGACTACACCGGGCCGTTCCCGCCCGAGATGCCGGGGTATGCGCCGCCGGCCCCGCCGGGCCACCCCCGCCAGTTGCAGGCCGCAGCGCGGGCGATCGCCGAGTCCAAGCGACCCGTCTTCTACGCCGGGGGCGGCGTCATCGCCAGCGGCGCTGCTGACGAGTTGCTGCGCATGGCCGAGGTTGCACAGATTCCGGTTGCCACCACCCTCATGGGCCTCGGCGGCTTCCCGGCGTCCAACCCGCTGTACATCGGCATGCCCGGCATGCATGGCATCGCCGCCGGCACCTTCGCGTTCCAAGAGAGCGACCTGGTGCTTGCAGTGGGCGTGCGCTTCGACGAGCGCGTGCTCTCCACGGTCATGAATGAGTGGGCGCCCAACGCCAAGATCATCCACATCGACGTCGACCCGGCGGAGATCAGCAAGAACCGCGCGGCGCACATCGGCGTCGCTGGCGAAGCCAAGGCGGTGCTCGACGCCCTCGCCGATACCTATGTACAGCAGGAGGCCCGCCACGACGATGCCGCGCGCTCCCAGTGGATGGGTCGCATCAACGGCTGGCTCGAGGAGTTCCCGTACCAGGTGGACGACGACGAGCCCGGGGTCATCGCCCCGCAGAACGTCATCAAGTCGGTGTACGACATCACCGGCGGCGACGCCATCGTGGCCACCGAGGTGGGCCAGCACCAGATGTGGGCGGCGCAGTTCTACCGGTTCGAGCAGCCACGGAAGTGGATCACCTCGGGCGGCCTGGGCACCATGGGCTTCGGCCTCCCGGCCGCCCTCGGCGCGCAGGTGGCATTCCCCGACCAGCTGGTGGTGGACATCGCGGGCGACGGCTCATTCGAGATGACCCTGCAGGAGCTCTCCACGGCCCAGACCTACGGCCTGCCCGTGAAGATCGTCATCCTGAACAACGGGTTCCTCGGCATGGTGCGCCAGTGGCAGGAGCTCTTCTGGGACAAGCGGTACTCGAACACCTCGTTCGGCGAGTTCCAGCCCGACTTCTCGGCGCTGGCCGGCGCCTACGGCATTCCCGGCATGCGCGTGGAGGACCCGGACGACCTCGATGATGCCCTGCGCGAGACGCTGTCCACCGACGGCCCGGCGCTCATCGACATCCAGGTGAACCGCGACGCCAAGGTGTTCCCGATGGTGCCGCAGGGCAAGGGCCCCGACGCCATGCTGGTCAAGGACCCGTCGAAGTAGGCCCGGCCCACCCACCGAGGGCGGGCGCGCCGCCCTCGGGATAGGCCTCACTCCGACGACCATGCGCGTTCTGCGCGCGATCGCGCTTCAGCGCCCTGAGCAGGTGCCACCCCGGCAAGCGAGACCCACTCCGGACCCACTGCCGATGGAACGGTCCTCTCAGGGCCCACACACGAACCTGCACATGCGTGAGTCCGACTGTTCATCGCAGCGGGATTAAGGGGCCGCGACCGTACTCCGTTGACGAACGGCAATTACGGAGCATGATTAAGCCTTAGCCAACCGGCCGTCTACCGGGAGGTACACGCCGTATGAGCACCGCGTCCGAACGAACCACCGGGATGGCCATCGGGTCACTCGCGCGACGCACCGGAGTTCCCGTCGACACGCTCCGCGCATGGGAGCGGCGATACGGCGTGCTCCGCCCCACGCGCACCGACGGCGGCCAGCGGCGATACGGCGACGAGGATGTCGAGCGGGTGCTGTGGCTGGCCGCACGCGTGGCTGAGGGCCAGCGCATCTCCGACGCCGTGGCCTCCCTCCAGGCACTCGAAACCGAGGACGACGCGCCGGGCGCCGCTGCCCCCGGCCCCACGTCGGCCCTGGCGTCGCGGCTGGCCGCCGCCGCGCGGCAGGGAGACGGACCCCGGGTGGAGATCGAACTCGATCGCACATTCGCCGCCCTGCCGCTGGTGCAGGCCATGGAGCTCGTGGTGTTCCCCGCGCTCGCCGAACTCGGCCGGCGCTGGGCAGATGGCGAGGAGGTCGTGGTGGCCGAGCATCTGCTGAGCACAGCCACCGACCGGCGCCTTGCCGCGCGGTTGTCCGCGGCACGGCGGCCGCGCGGGCCCATCGGCATCGTGGCGTGCCCCTCGGGCGAGCGGCACTCGGTGGGCGCGCTGTGCCTCAGCGTTCTCATGGCGCAAGATGGCTGGCGCGTGAGCTTCCTCGGTGCCGATACCCCACTGGCAGAAGCCGACACGGTCGCCCAGGCCCGACGGGCCCGCGCGTGCGTGGCGGTGTGCACCTACCCCGGTTCGGCGGCAGCAGCGGCGGCCGAGATCGCCGAGCTTGCCAACGCCCGTCTGTGGGTGCTGTCAGGCCCGGACGCCCCCGACCCCAGGATTCATCAGATGCCCGTGTGGGGCCCCTCACTGGAGGACGCGCGCGCGGCGGCGGCGGTGCGGGCTGCCGAGTAGCTGGAGCGCACCGCGACTCCCAGGGCATGCCGGTGATTCTCGCGCTCCGTCCAAATGGCTTCATCAGGGGACAACGGCTGTACCTCCTCGAGCGGCTGGGGCCCGACGTGCTGGTGCACTCCCTGGGGCGGGGAATCGTGAACGACCCCTTCCTCGCCCATCCGCTGCCGCCCGCGCTGGATGCGCCCGGCCTTGCCGGGGCCGCGAGAGACCTGCAGGACAACCTGGCCGAGGAAGCCGACCGGCGCAGCCGCGTACTCGGGAATGACGACCTCGTCGACCTGGTGGCGGACGAGTTCGCGGGGTGGGCTGCGGGGCTGGGCGTTCGGCTGGTCGCCAGGCGGGGCTCCGCCAGGACCGCGGCGGCGCTGTCGGCACTCCTCCAGATGAGCTCCGACCAGCGCCTGGCAGCGGCGAACGCGCGACTGCGCCCGTCGGATGTCCTGGTAACCGACGCCGACCTGCCCGATGGCCGCACAGGTGCGGCGTGGCACGTGGCGATCCCCGGAGAGCGCCTGAACGTGGTGGTACGGGCCCCCCACGATGGCGACGAGGCGGCGCGGCGCCTCATCGCCATCGTGGGACCCGAGGACTAGCGGCTACCTGCCCCGCACGGTGAGCCGGATGCCGCGCCATGGGTTGACGGCATAGCCCGGCACCGTCTGCGGCGTCACCCCCACCGCGGACAGCCACATCTGGTACGCGGTGGCCGTCACCACGCCGCCGTGCCAACGGCGCCAGACGATCTTCGGGTTCTCATCCGGCGGCGGCGGCGCGATGGTGTCGGTGATCTCCACGACATTCCCGCCCTGGTCCAGCGTGCCCCATGGCGAACGCGTGCGCGCCTGGCCCACCGAGCTCATGTTCCCCACGTAGATCCCCGACAGCGCCGGGAAGGGCGTGTACGCGCACTGCGCCGCGGTGAACTGCGATGGGCACCAATCCGGGGCCACGCCCGGGGTGGCCTCGAAGCTCGCCAGCGGCTGGGTGGCGGCGTTGGTCACGTCGCCGTTGGCATCCAGCTGTGTGGCGGCCGGCTGGCCGCCCTCAGCGCACCCTGAGGTGTCCACCGGGCAGTTGACGTAGGTGCCGGGGTTGGTGGGATAGTCCCACCACGAGTACTTGCCGCCGCCGTTCGGGTCGAAGTAGGCGGCCTTGATCCACTCGTCCTGGCTCGACACCGCGAATCCCGAGGTGGAATTGCGCGTCGCAGCCCGCTGGTTCATGGTGTACATGCCCGTCTCGGTCTCGGGCGACAGGCGCACGGTGTAGGTGGTGCGCACAAGGCGTGAGCCCGTGGGGGTCGTGATCACCCGGGCGCGCTTCCGCAGCATCTTTCCGTTGTCAAGCGAGTTGGCGAGGCGCGCCGCACGGGTGAAGTCCGCGACGTTGTACGGCTTGTCCGCCCACTCCGGCGACGCCACGTAGTAGCGCTGGCCACGCGGAGCCCGCATGTTCCGGTTGATGTTGCCGTACTTGGGCCATACGCGGGAGCTCTGGGCGGCGTCCCACAAGCGGTGGCGGTTGCGCCCGAGGGGGTCGACCGTGTTGAGGAAGGTCACCCACTGCGACACCGTCAGCTCGGTCTCGGCGATGCGGTAGGCGTAGGAGACGCTGCCCACCTGCATGCAGCTGGTGGCCGACACCTTCTGCACCGAGGGGTCGGCGTTCTGGTCGATGGTGGCGCGCACGCCCGGGAACGCCGCCCGGCACGACGCCTCGTCCTGATAGACGTCGTTCCAGAACGGGATGATCCATGCGGCGCGGTTCCGCGGGGACGCGACCGTGACGGTGTTGAGCGAGATGACATCGGGCGAGCCCTTCGCCCCCGGGAACACCTCGGTCACGGTCCCCGACAGGAAGTTGGCGGTGTAGAGGAAGCCAGCGGCATCGGAGGCGATACCGATTGGGCGGCGACCGGTCCGCGCGATCACCTTCGACATCCCGCCCGGGGTGATGCGCGACACGCTGCTCGAGCCGTCATTGGTGGTGTAGACGTTGCCCGAGGGGTCGAGGGCGATGCCGATGGGCCGGCGGGAGGTGCGCCCGAGGATCGTCGAGGCACCGGCCGGGGTGATCTTCGAGACGTTCCGGGAGTTCCAGTTGGCCGTGTAGACGTTGCCGGACCCGTCGATGGCGATGGCCTGGGGCCACCCGCCCGTGGTGCCGAACACCGACGAGGTGCCCGCGGGCGTGATCTTCGTGACCGTGTTCGCGCCCTCGTTGGCCGTGTACACGTTGCCCGCGGGATCAAGCGTGATGCCGAGCGGACGCGAGCCCGTGGTGCCGAGCACCGACGAGGCCCCCGACGGCGTGATACGCGTGACGGTGCTGTCGAGGTAGTTGGTGGTGTAGATGTTGCCCGCGGCGTCCAGCGCGATGTCGATGGGCTGGCGTCCCGTGGTGCCGAGCACCGTCGACACGCCATCGGCCGTGATCTTCGTGACCGTGTTGGCGCCGAGGTTGCTGGTGTAGACCGTCCCCGCGCTGTCCACGGCGATGCCCCGGGGGGTCTGGCCGGTGGTGCCGAGCACCGACGTCCGTCCACCAGGGGTGATCTTCGTGACGGTGTTGGCGCGCGAGTTGGCCGTGTAGATGTTGCCGAGCGCGTCTACGGCGATGCCATCCGGGCCGGCCCCCGTCTTCGCCAGCACCGCGGATGCCCGGGGCGTGGGCCCAACGGGGGCTGGGGAACTGAACTGGGTGATCCCCACCACCTGCGCCGAGGCCGTACCTGCGAGGCCGAGCGAGGCGGCGGCGGCCGCAGAGGAGACGATGGCCGCGACCACTGCGCGGCGGCAGTTCGGACGGATCGGGGAATTCATCACGCGTACCTGAGTCTGTTGCGTTGCGGAAAAGGCTCCGGGAACGCTAGGCCACGCCCCGGCTCACCCGAGTAGGGCAAACCCCCCTACTCGTCGTCGACGACGAACTTGTACGAGTAGTAGATGTCGCCCTCGTGCCCGAGCTTCATGCGCCGCAGGGTGGCGTCCACGCGGGTCCCCACCTCGACGGCATCGGGGTCGACGCCCATGACCGGCGCGGGCATGTTGACGCCCTCGTCCATCTGGATGTGCCCCACCACGTACGGCTCCTGCCCCAGGAACTCGCGGGGCGGGTAGTACACCACCGTGTAGTTGGTCAGCTCGCCGGTGCCCTTCAGCTCGAACTCGGTCAGGGAGTCGTTACCGCAGTGGTAGCAGTGGTTGCGCTCCCACCACGGGCTGAGCTCGCCGCACTTGTCGCACTTCATGGCGTACAGGTGCAGCTTGGGCGGGCCAAGCCGGGAGAACTCGATCGCGGAGACGGTCACCGGCTAGTCCTCCATGCGCTGGTAGATGTGGATGGCGCCCACCGAACCGGGGCCGCCACGGCACGCGGAGATGCCGATCTCGGCATCGTCGCGCAGCATGCCCTCGGGGGCGGTGCCGCGCAGCTGCTCCACCACGTCGACGGCCTGCGTGGATCCCGTGGCGCCGAGTGGGTGCCCCTTGCACAGCAGGCCACCGGAGGGGTTGATGGCCACCTTGCCGTCCAGCCACGTGGAGCCGTCAGCGGCACCCTTCCAGCCCTCACCGCGCTTGGCGAAGCCAAGGCCCTCGATGCCCAGCGGCTCCTGGATGGCGAACGAGTTGTAGATCTCGGCCACGTCGACGTCGTCGGCCGTGATGCCCGCCATCTCGTATGCGCGCTCCACCGGCCGGGCGAACAGGTTGTAGGCGTCGTCCAGCGTGTCGCTGGCCTGGTACCAGGTGCCCGAGCCCATTGAGGTGGCCGTGATGTACACCTGCGGGCGGTTGGGCTGCGACTCCAGAAGCTCCGGGCGGCACAGCACCAGGGCCGACGCGGCGTCGGTCATGGGGCAGACCTCGTAGAGCTTCAGGGGGTCGGCCACCTTGGCGCTCTTCATCACCTCGTCCACGGTGCACTCGAAGCGCAGGTGGGCCGAGGGGTTGCGGGCACCGTAGAAGTGATTCTTGACCGACGTGTGGGCGAGGTCCTCTTCGGTCACGCCGTAGGTCTGCATGTACTTGCGGGCCGTGAGGGCCGTGCCCGACGGGAAGGTCAGCCCGGAGAAGTACTCCTCCTTGCTGTCGGCGGCCTGGGCGATGATGGACGTGCCCTCGACGGTGGCGAGGTCGTTCATCTTCTCCACGCCCAGCACCATGACCGTGTCGTACAGCCCCGACGCGATGGCCACGCAACCCAGGTGCAGTGCCCATGCGCCCGTGCCGCAGGCGGCCTCCACGCGCACGGCGCCGGCAGGCACCACGCCCAGGTGGTGGGCCACCATCAGACCGGTGGAGTTCTCATAGTTGAACCCGACGGATCCGACATTGCCCACGTAGAGCATCTGGATGTCGTCAGGGGCCACCCCGGCGTCGTTCATGGCCTTGCGGCCGGCCTCGACGGCGAGGTCCTTCAGCGACTTGTCGTGCTGGATCTTATGCGGGGTCTTGCCGATCCCGAGAACGCCGACCTTCATGACTGTCTCCCGTCTTCCTGCCGTGCCTAGTGGGGCTGCTGCTGGCGACCCTCAGTCCAGCGATAGTACGTGCCAACGCCGATCGGCTCGCCCGCGTCGATCATCTCGCGCGTGCCGGCCGACTTGGGCTTCTTCGTGACCGTGATCTCCTGCGCCACGGCCTCGCCGCCGCCATAGGCGAGGGCGAGCAGCGTGGAGCCCTTGCGCGAGGCGTCGAGCCCCAGGCACAGGGCGAGCCCGGACGACGCCGCGCCCACGTTGCCGATATCACCGACGAACTGCGTGTTCTCGAGCTGCTTGGGCTGAGCGCCCAACTTGGCCAGCCCGCGCAGCACCTGCGGGTGCGGCTGGCTGGGGCAGATGCTGGTGTACTTGCCGGTGGGCCGCTCGGTGGCCTTCTCCAGCCCCGCAGTGGCGGCCGAAGTCGCCTTCGCGTAGGCGTCGAACAGCACCTCCAGGCGGAACCTGGGCTCCTGCTCGCGACCCAGCATCCAGACGTCGAACACCTCCTCCGCGGCCCGCGCCTGCGAGCCGAGCTCGGCGATGCCCTCGGCCTTCTTCCGGGGATCGATCACGAATGCCGCGGCAGCACCGGCCGACAGCACGTCGGCCACGCGATCGCGGTACGACACCAGGTGGTCGGTGGCCACCACGAGGGTGGGACCGACATCCAGGGTCCGCGCAATGCGGAAGGCATCGAGCAGGCCCGTGGCATTGGCGCCGAGGTCGATGTGCACGGCGCCGTCGTCGAGCCGGAGCGCGTTGGCCAGCGTCTGCGACACCTTCCTCAGCCCGAAGGGCGGGGCCTGGGTGGCCACGATGACCGCCCCCAGGCCCCTCTCGCCCTTCAGCGCGCGGCGCGCCGCCTCGTAGGCCATCGTGAGGGTGTCCTCATCGAGGCCCGGAGTGGCGAGCGCACGCGACCGGGGACGTCCCGGCCGCCCGTAGAACTTCTGGATCTCACCGAGCGGAGCCCGGTACTGGGGTACATAGGCCCCGTAGCTGGTGAGTACGGCCATGGCCTAGCGCTTCACCTTCACGCCGGCTTCTTCGCGGTCCCAGGTGTCCGCCGTGATGCCCTCGTCGCGCAGCTTGTTCTTCTGCACGCGCTCGGTGGGCGTCTTCGGGAGCGCATCCATGAACCGGATGTAGCGCGGAACCATGAAGTACGGCATGCGCTCGGCCATGAACTCGGTGAGCTCGACCATGTCCGGCTTCTCGCCGTCGGCGATGCAGACGATCATGATCTCGTCCTCCGAGGACGCACCCTCACCGGCCTTCACGCCGATGGCGGCGGCCTCCTTGACGTTCGGGTGCTCGGAGACCTGACGCTCCACCTCCATGGACGACACGTTCTCACCGCGGCGGCGGATGTAGTCCTTCACGCGGTCCATGAAGTAGATGTAGCCGTTCTCGTCCATGCGGCCGAGGTCACCGGTGTGGAGCTTCAGGTTCTTGAAGTCCTCGGCGGTCTTCTCGGGCATGCCGTAGTAGGCGCGCATCACGATGTTCGGGATCTTCATGTCCACGACGATCTCGCCCGGGGTGTCGGCCGGCAGCGGGCGGTCCGTGCCCGGCTCGACCACGAACACCTCGTAACCCGGGTTGGCGACGCCGATGGAGCCCGGCACCGGGTCCCTCGTCGGGTCCATGTAGGTGGCCATGCCGGTCTCGGTGAGCCCATAGCCCTCGATGAACTTGACGCCGAAGCGCTCCTGGAACTCGTAGTAGATGTCCTTCGGCGTCGGCGCGGCGAACACGGTGTGCACCTTGTGCGCCTTGTCCAGGTCCGACTGCGGGATGTTCCAGATGAAGTACGAGACCGCGCCGATCGAGTTGAAGATCGTGGCCTCGGCGTCGATCACCTGCTGCCAGAACTGGCTCGACGAGAAGCGCTCCACGTAGGCGATGCGGGCGCCGGCGACCAGGGCCGGGTAGCCCGACAGCACCTGGGCGTTGCTGTGGAACAGCGGCAGGCACGAGAAGAAGGTGTCGTCCGCCAGCTCCTCGATGGAGCGGCCGGAGGTCTTCGACACGACCTCCATCAGGCCGCGGGCCGAGAAGTAGTCGGCCGCGTTCTGCTTGATCACGCCCTTCGAGCGACCGGTGGTGCCCGAGGTGAACATGATGCGGGCGTCGTCCACCCACGAGTACTCGACGTCCGGCTCGCTGTCCGGCGCCTCCATGAGTGCGTCGAGCGGCTCCCACTTGAGCGACGGGTCGGGGCCCTCCTGCTTGCCCGTCTTCATCACGATGACGTGCTCCAGCAGGGGGAGCTCCTTCACGATGAAGTCCAGGCGGTCCAGGAAGATGTCCGAGATGAACAGCTTCTTGGCCTCGACCAGGTTGATGGTCCAGGACAGGAAGTCGCCCTTGTAGGCGGTGTTGATCGACGACATCACGCCGCCCGCCTTGAGGATGCCGTACCAGACCGGCAGGAACTCCTCGCAGTTCGGCAGCATCACGCTGACCGACTCGCCCTTCTCCACGCCACGGGCCAGCAGCGCGTTGGCGATGCGGTTGGCGCGGCTGTTCACCTCGCCGTAGCTCACCCAGTCGTTGCCCGCGAACTTCAGGTAGTCACGGTCGGGGTGGGCCTCCGCCCGATCCCGCAGGACCTTCGCGAGGATCCAGTTGCTGGGGTCCTCCTTGGCGTACCAGTCGCTCCACTCGGCCATTGCCGTCTTATCTCCTCGTGCGCTCTACTCGGACTTCCGCGGTCAGGCCGCGGGGGTGAACTTGGGCATGGTGATCTCGTCGGTGACGTCGTCGAAGACGATGCGCACCTTCATGCCGATCGTGACGTCCTCGGGGTCCAGCGACGGATAGCCATCCTCGTCCTTCACGAGGATGGTCATCATCCGCGGGCCCTCGTCCAGGTCGACCAGCGCCACGATGTGGGGCGGGTCGCCCTTGTACGCCTTGCTCGGCCCGATGAAGTGGGTCGAGTAGGTGTAGATGGTGCCGTTGCCGGAGGCGTCGGTCCAGCTGGTCTGGCTCAGCGTGCCCGGCGCGTACTTGCGCGGGTACCAGAAGGGCTTCCCGGCGTCATCGCAGGGAAGGATGAAGCGGTGCTCCTTGAGTGCCTCCCAGAACGTGGCGTCCTCGGGACGCAGGTCGGGGAGCGGCTTGTTGTATGCGGGCTTCTCGGACATCTCTCGGTGTCTCCTCGTTCTCGTCGTGACGTGGGCTACGCCGCCGACGGCGGCTCGCTGGACAGGACCAGCGCGCTCGTGGCCGCGAGGATGCCGCCCGAGCCGTTCGTGATTGCGAGCTTGGCGTCCGGCACCTGGTGGTTGCCGCCGTTGAACTCGGTCTTCGCGGAGTCATCGGCCTCGCCGCGCAGCTGCAGCACGGCCTCCACGATGTGGTGCATGGCGCCGAGGTGCGCCTGGCGGATGAGGCCGCCGTGGGTGTTCATGGGGAGCTTGCCGCCAAGCTTGGCGTTGCCCTCCATCACCCAGTCACCCGCCTCGCCGACGCCGCAGATGCCGAAGCCCTCAAGCGCGATGAGCGGGGTGAACGAGAACGAGTCATAGATCTCGGCCACGTCGAGGTCCTGCGGCGTGATGCCGGCGACCTCCATGGCACGGCGGCCGGCACGGCCAAGGCCGTCGCGGACCGAGGCGACCGACTCGGCCTCGGAGATGTACTGGTGCGAGAAGCCCTCACCGATACCGGTGATGTAGACGGGCTTCTTCTTCATGTTCTTGGCGCGGGCCTCGGTGGTGACGATGAAGGCCGCGGCGCCGTCGCTCACCAGCGAGCAGTCCATGGCGTGGAACGGGGTGGCGATCCACCGGTCGTTCAGCACGTCCTCCACGGTCACCGCATCGCGGAGCATGGCGTTCCACTTGAGGGCCGCATGCTCGGACTGCGTGGCGACGACCGCCGCCAGGGCGTCCTGCGGCACGTTGTGCTAGTACATGTAGCGCTGGGCCAGCAGGCCGTAGCCACCGATGGTGGTCAGGCCGAAGGGCGCCTCGTAGGCACCGTGGCTCATCTCGCGGGCCATGGCGATCATGCCCGACGACGAGATACCCGAGCGGGTGTTGTCACCGCGGACGCACAGCACGCACTCGGCGAGGCCGGCGTCGATCGCAAGAGCGGCCTGCACTGCCATCAGCGGGGCGGTGGCACCGCCAACCGCGACGGATGCGAAATACCCGGGCTTCATGCCCATGTAGTCGGCGAGCGTGGTGGAGTGCATGAGCGTCGACTCCACGAAGGAGAAGGCGGTGACGATGCCGTCGACATCCTTCAGCTCGAGGCCGGCGTCATCCAGCGTGGTGCGGGTCACCTCGGCGAGCAGCTCGAACGAGCCGCGGTCGCTGATGATGCCCTGCTCGGTCTCGCCGACACCGGCGATGCAGATGCCCTTCGCGAGCATCCGGCGTGCTTCCTTGACGTCGGGCGTTCCCTCGGCCATTCCGTGTCCTCCCAGAGGCGTCTTCGCGGTTCCGGGCGCGACGACTGCGGCCATCGAACCCGTGGGCTCCGTGACCGCCTCGGCGACGACCGGCTACCTGGTCGCGCGGCCCTCGGTTCGGACCGCCGTCTTACCGGTCCGGGAATGTACCCACCACGTCCCGGGTTCGCCTGAGAACGGTCGGCGGATGATCAGGCGCCAGTCGCGCCGTGCAGGGGGAGGCCCGCCCGCGCACGTGCGATGCCCTCTGCGCACACGCCGTACCCGAGCCACGGACAGCCGCCGCACAGGTCACCCAGGTCGCCGGGGGACACCCGGTCCACCACCCGCGCGCGCAGGTCATCCCACGGCATCTCATCCCCGGACCGCACGCCCAGCACATCGGCCACGCGGGCGTCCTGGCGCACCACCGACTGCCCGTACCGCATGCACCCGCCCACGGCGAGCGACGGGCACGCACGGCACACGGCGTCCGACCCCACGCGCACCCGCACGCGCACGCCCGGCTCATCCCGCAGGCGGGCAACGATTGCCGCGAGCGACGCCACGAACCCCTCGGAGTACCCCATTCCCCGGAACCCGTGCACGCACAGGGCGTGGTGCGCGCTGAGTTCGGTGAGGTCGCGGTCCATGCGGGCACGGTATTGCACCCGTGCCCGCCGGGCGACCCCGCTAGGCGTCTGCGGTATCCAGGCGCGGGGGCCCGGCCGCCATCAGCGAGTCCGCGACGGCCTCGGTGAGGAACTGCACGCGGGCCCAGAGCAGCGCGGCCTCGCGGGCACGGGCGGCCTCGGGCGCGCGCTCCCAGAGCGGCGCTGCCACCTCGGAGCCCGACAGGCCCTCAGGAGTGGTGCGCGCCACGGCGTCATCCACCAGTTCGCGATTGCGCAGCAGGTGCTCGGCCTGCCATTCGGTGACGCGGCGGGCGAATGCCGGGCCATCGTCCCCGCCCGGGCTGCACGTTGACCCGATCCCCTCGGCGTAGAGACGACCCAGCGCGCGCAGCTCCACCTCGCGGTGGTCGTCGTTGGGGTCGGCGGCCAGGCCGCGCTGCTCGGCGCGGGCCTCCTCGTCCAGCCGCAGTGCCTCGAGCCGCTCCTCGCCGCCCACCAGCCACTTGTCCATGTCGGCCGAGAATGACGCCGCCACCGGTGCCCAGTTCGCCTGGATGGCCGCCGACATGTGGCGCAGCCATGCGCGCGCGGAGGCCTGCCGGGCGCGATCGAGACGTTGCTCGGGGGACGGCAGCCCCTGGCCGCCCTCCGCGGCCATGAACTCCTGGATGAGGGCCTTGGAACCCTCCTCCTTCATGCGCTCGTCGAGCGCCGGGCGGTTATCGACCATCCACGTGACGAGTGTCTCGCCCAGCGCGGGGCCTCTGTTCTGCTGTCCATCGGGCATGCGGCGACGCTACCATCGGTCCCCGAACCCCGAAACCGACATCGGTGGCAAGGAGAGCCTCGTGGCCGACGATCCGTATTACGACAAGGAGACCGACACCTACCGCGTGATCCACAAGGGTCATCCGAGTGCGTCGGCAGTGACGAACAGCGAGGGCGTCACGGTCTTCTTCGACCCGGACAACAACGACGTCCTGGGCTTCTCGATCGCGAACTTCTCGACCTACTACGAGGCCCACGTCACCCCCGAGGGTGAGTTCGAGGTGGTGCTGCCCGCACGCGTGCCGGCAAACCTCGAGGAGGAGATGGACTTCGACGAGGAGACCATCACGAACAACGTAAGGATCGCCGAGATCTACTAGCGCCCCGAAGGGGTGGAACCCGGAGCCGCGTGGCCGCGCCGCCTGTGGCGGCGTGACCGGCGCGGGCGAAGGGCGACTCCGGAGTTCCCTACCCGGCGGGGGCGAGCAGATCGGCCACGCCGGAGAGCACCTCCGGGGCGGGCCGCGGGATGACCAACGTCGCGTACCGGTCGTAATGGGTGCGGGTGGTGCCGACGATGGCGACCTTCCCGCCGCGCTTCAGCGGCACCGAGGGCAGCATGGCCATCGGGTCTGTGCGCAGTTGCGTGTCGAGCACGAGAAACAGGTCGCACCAGGCGGCCATGTCCCACGCCCGGATGATGGCCTCCTCCACGAGCGGCTCACCCCACAGGGTGCCCGTCGGGCGCAGCGGGTAACTGCATCCCTCGCGGGTGCATCGCGGAACGCCGTCGTCCGCGGCGCCGAGGAGCCCCTGCACCTCCGACAGCGCGTAGACATCACCGCATCGCGCGCACCGGCACGACAGCACGTTGGCGTGCACCTCGATCAGGTCGCCGTCCCCCGCGCGGGCGTGCAGGTGGTCCACCGCCTGGGTGATGATGGCGTGGATCACCCCGGCGTCCTCCAGACGCGTGAGGGCACGGTGCGCGGGGGTCACCTCGCGCTCCGACGCCTCGGTCGCCCGTGGCAGCCAGTTCTCCCAGAAGCGCGCGGGCTCGGTCAGCAGCACCTCGAGGCTGGCGAACTCACCCCACGCGCTGCCCGCCGCGGCGGCCTCGGTGTCCTCGGTGGCACCCAGGCGCACGCCCGTCATCGCCACGCATCGCTCCGACCCGGCGAGGAGGTCGGCCAGTCGGCGGATGTCCTCGTCCAGGTCGTCGTTCATGGAACAGAGCCTACGAGACCGTCACCGGGGGGCGGGACGTGAGAGCGTCCACGGCCCGGATGCCCACGATGCCCACCCACAGGGCGGCGGTGGCGCTGGTGATCGCAAGCACCAGCAGTGCAGTGGTGAGACCCACCAGGTCGGCCAGCACCCCCACCGCGAGCAGCGGGATCGAGAACCCACCGAGGTAGCAGGCCACGTAGTAGGCGGAAAGCAGCTTGCCGCGATGCTCGACGGGCGCGATCTCGGTCGTCAGGTCCACGCCACCCTTCATCATCAGCCCGCACGCCGCGCCGGTCACCGCCACGCTCGTGAGCAGCAGCGCCTCCGACTCCAACGGAGCTGCGGCCACCACCCCGAAGAACGACACGGCGCCCACCGCGAGCCCGATCAGGATGGCCCGGCGCGGAGCCATGTTGGGCACCAGTGCCTGGCTCACCGCGCCGCTCACCAGCACGAGGAAGCCGGACGCGCCCACCAGCGCGTAGTTGGTCACCCCCAGTACCCGCACCGTGAACACCGGCACCAGCGACAGCGCCACGCCGTCGAACAGGCTCAGGATCATCCCCGACGGCACGAGCACGCGCCAGAACACGGACCGCTCGCGGGGCGGTACCTCCAGCGCCAGGCGGATGGGACGGCGGTTGCGCTGCAGGACGGTCTCGGGCAGGAACACCACGATGGATGCCGCGATGGCCAGCAGCACCAGGTGCGCGGCGAAGGGCAGCCGGAACGGATCGGGCGCGTACTGGATCAGCACCCCGGCGATCCCCGGACCAAGGCCCAGGCCGAGGCGCACGGAGATGGTGGCGAGCGCGGATGAGAACCGACGGCGATCGGGGGGACTGGCATCCACCAGGAACGCCGTGCACGTGCCGAAGAACGCTCCCGTGGCGGCCCCCTGCAGGCCACGGGCGATCAACAGCCCCGGCAGTCCGGGCTCGGTGAGGATGATCACCTGGGCGATCGCCAGCGTCGTGATGGCGCCGAGCAGCACCGGCCGCCGCCCCACCTGATCGGAGAACTGCCCGAGGGTGAGCATCGATGGCACCAGCGCCGCCACGTAGCAGAGCAGGAAGAGCGTGACGACGGTGTCGTTGAACCCCAGGTCCTGCTGGTACAGCGGGATGAGGGGAGTGATGAGGCTGGTGCCCATCGCGAAGAAGAGCAGCACCACCCATGTGCGCCATACGCGGCCCATGACCCGGGAAACCTAAGCCGTCACCAGCACGGCCGCCTGCCACCGGCCCATGCCCTCGCGGCGCACCTCGTGCAGTCCCCGCTGCGACCACGCCGTGGTCACCTCATCCATCGCGTCCGGCTGCAGTCCGGACAGCAGCAGAGCGGTGGGCACCGGATCACCGGCCACCCCCAGCAGGTCGAGTTGGGCGGGCAGTGGCGCATTGGCCATCACCACCCTGCTGTCGATGGCCCCGGCCGGCAGCGCCCCGAGGGCACCACGGTGGACCGTGACACGGGCGTCCAACCCGCTCGCCCACGCGGATTCACGCGCCTGCGCCACCGCGCGCGCGTCGAGGTCCATGGCCATCACTGCGCCCCTCCCCAGACGCGCCCACGCCAGGGCCAGGGTCCCGCTTCCGCACCCGGCATCCAGCGCATCGCCATCGGGCAGGGCCGACAGGAGGTCCAGGCACATCCCGGTAGTCGGGTGCTCTGCCAGGCCAAACCCCTCCCCCGCCACCAGCACGATCTCCGGCAGGCCGGCCGGGGCCCCGGCATGCCCCGGCGAGCGCCGGTACACGCCGCCACCGACTGCCGCCGGGAACGGCAAGGGCGGTGAGGGTCCCGGCTCCGGGTGCCAGGGCAGCTCGAGCGCCGCGAGGCGTGCCGCCTGCTCAACCGGCGTACGCCCGCCGGCGAACGGGGCCAGCACCAGGCCGTCGGGTGTCCAGGAAACCGGCTCGAGACCCGCGAGCAGGGGGAAGGCCGCCGCAATGTCCCCGGCACCGCTCCGCACCGCGAGGCGCGGCGGTACTCCGCTCGTAGACTCATCCACCGTGACCTCCGCCTCCCGCCAGATGATCGACGTGGCCCGCTACGCCGTGCAGGAGATCGGGCGCCTCGACCTCGACGCCCGCCTCGACATGATCGCCGCCGGGGCACGGGCGATCGCCTCCGAGGCCCAGGCAATCGAGGACGCGGCCGTGGCCGGGGCCGGACAGGCGCGCAAGTTTGCGCGCCGCGAGATCGGCAGCGCCCTCGACCTGCTGGATGCACTTCCCGCACTGGCCGAGGCCATCCGCCCGGCGGACGTGCCGGCGCGGTCGGGGCGCACGCGGCTGGAGTTCGCCCCCTACGGCGTGGTGTTCGGGTGGCACTCCGCGAACTCCCCGGTGTGGGTGCCCACGCTGGTGGCGGCGTCGGCGTTCGCCGGCGGCAATGCCGTGCTGGCCCGCCCGTCGCGCCGGGCGGGCACGGCGACGGCGCGGGTGCTCGAGGCGCTCACCTACCGCTGGCCGCTGGGGGCCGTGCAGGTGGTGGATGACCCACCCGAGGAGGCCGAGGCCCTGATGGCCGCGCCCGGGATCGGCGCGGTGGTGGCACATGCGTCCACCGCCACGTGCCGGCGCCACATGGCCCGGCTGGCGTCGGCGTACGCCGACGGCGCGACCATGCGCCCGTACATCCCGGAGGCCTCCGGCAACGATGCCCTGGTGGTGCTGGACGGCGCCGACATGGACCGAGCCGCCGAGGCCGCGGCGCTGGGTGGCTTCGCGAATGCGGGCCAGCTGTGCATGGCGGCCAAGAGGATCGTGGTGGAACGCGCCGCGCGGGACGAGTTCGTGCCCCGGCTCATCGAAGTCGTTGAATCCCTGGTGACCGGCCCGGCGGACGACGAGCGCACCGACATCGCCCCGATCGCGCCAGCGGCCCGGGCTCGCGCGGAGGGTGACCTGGAGGAGGCCATCGCGGCGGGAGGTCGCGTGCTCGCCGGTGGCACGGACGGAACGGCGCCGGGCGGCGCGCCATCCCCGACCGTGGTTCTGCTTCCCGGTTCCGCCCTGCACGTGCGCCTGTGGCGCGAGGAGTCGTTTGCCCCGTTGCGCGGGCTGGCGATCGCCGATGACGCCCGGCACGCGGTGGCGCTTGCGAATGACTCGCCCTACGGACTGGGCGCAGCGGTATTCGGCCCGCACGAGCGGGCGATGACGGTGGCCACCGCGCTCCGGGGGGCGCGCATCACGGTGAACGAGGGGCCGCTGTACCAGGACCCGCACCTGGTGGTGGGCGGGGTGGGCGACTCGGGACTCGCCGGTGCGCGCCCCAAGGTGGAGCAACTGGTCTACGCGCGCCGCGTGCACGTGGCCGCGGGCGGCTGAGCGGCTATGCCAGCACCCGCAGGTGCTGCCACCGGATGAACGCCTCCAACCCGGGGTGCCCGAGTTCCGCGCCGATGCCCGACCCCTTCCATCCGCCGTACGGCGCGTAGGGCACGACCACCCGCCAGCCATTCACCACCACGGTGCCGCACTCGATGCGCGCCGCCACCTCGAGGGTGCGGCGTGACTCGCCTCCGCACAGGTACGACACCAGCCCGTAATCGGGCCGGTTGGCCTCGGTGATGGCCTCTGCGACATCGTCGTAGGGCATCACGGCCACCACCGGGGTGAAGGGCTCCTCGTCCACCAGCAGCACGCCGGGTCCGGCGCCGGTCACGAGCGCGGGCTCCACGTAGTTGCCGTCGAGCAGCGCGCCCCCCTCGACAGTTGCGCCCTTGCCCCGCGCGTCATCCATGAGCATGGCGTGGCGCGCACGTCCGCGATCAGTGGCCATGGGGCCGAGTTCCAGGGCGGCGATGCCGGGGCGCAGTCGATCGACCAGCGCCTGCTCCATGTGCCGTGGCACGAGGATGCGGTTGACCGAGTAGCAGGCCTGTCCGCAGTTGGCGAAGCCCTGTACCAGCGCGACCTCGGCTGCCACGTCCAGATCGGCGTCGTCGAGCACCACCAGCGCGCCGTGCCCGCCGAGCTCCAACGACAGTGCCTTCAGACGCGGGGACGCCCACGCGGCGATCTGCTCGGCCACGCGGCGCGAGCCGGTGAACGCCACCTTGTCCACGCCGGGATGCGTGCACAGTGCCTCGCCAATCACCGGCCCGTCGCCCGTGATGCACGACACCACGCCGTCGGGAAGGCCCGCTTCGGTCGCCAGGTCACACAGCCGACGCGCCGCGAGGGGCGCCTCCTCGGCCGGCTTCACAACCATGCAGCAGCCGGCGGCAAGAGCCGGGCCGAGCTTCCACAGAACCAGCGCCACCGGGAAGTTCCACGGGGTGATGGCCGCCACCACGCCGATCGGCGCGGGCCGGACGATCGAACCGGTCGACAAGGTCGGGCCCGGCAACTGCATGTTCCACAGGCGTTCGGCCTCCCCGGCGAAGTGGTGCATCACCTCGCACGCCCGGGCCACCTCCGCCTGCGCCTCACCGAGGGGCTTGCCCTCCTCACGGTGGATCGTCTCGGCCAATTCGGGCTGGTGCTCGTCAAGCACCGCGGCGTAGCGGCGGATGGCCTCGGCGCGCCCGAGCGGTCCGAGCCCCTCCCAGCCGGGCAGGGCGGCGCGGGCGCGGGCCACCGCGGCATCCACATCCTGCGGACGGCCGGATGCGACCTCGGCGATTACCTCGCCGGTCGCCCGATCGTCCACGGCGATCCAGTCGGGCGTCTCGACGCGCGAGTCACCGATGACAAGCCGATACCGGGGAGCGCTCATGGCGCGCACCCTACCCCGGAGATGCATGGCGCGTCAGCGCCGGAAGGCCCTCAGGCGGTGTCGGGCACGCGCACCACGTGGCGCACGCGCCACGCGGGCTGGTAGCCGGGCACGTCCTGGATGTCGGCATGCGACAGGCGGCGCGCATCCTGGGCGTCAGCCGCCCACACCTCGAACTCGTGCACGTCGCGGCGCTCGAAGAAGTCGTCCACCGCCTCCCACACCGCGTACACGACGCGATACCGATGGGTTCCCGGGGCGCTCGGGGTGAGCGGCTTCAGCACGCCGAGCGACCACTTGTCCTCGCCCGACTGGCGCTCCTCCAGGTGCCTGCGCGCAGCCTTGCGGGCGCATGCCACATCAGGCGCCTCGAACACGACGCGGCCCGCCACGCGCGGGCGCCGCGCCCCGGGGGGGCGGCGAAACAGGGTGATCTCCCAGGAGGGGGCGGTACCCATGGCCGCGGAAACATACCCCCGCAGGGCGCACTGCGCCACGGCAACCCACGCACACGCAATGGCAGCCGGACACGGGCGGGGGCGACGAGGTGGCGGATAGGGTCGCCGCCGTGGCCCAGGACCGCACCCGATGAGCGCGCACGCCGCCCCCCGCACGCCGGATGCCGATGCGCTCGCCGCCGCCGCATCGGCGCTCCGCGACGGCAATCTGGTGGGGTTCCCCACCGAGACCGTCTACGGCCTGGGCGCCGACGCCCGGGACCCCGCGGCAGTCGCCCGCGTGTTCGCCGCCAAAGGCCGGCCCAGCGACCATCCGCTGATCTGCCACGTTGCATCGGCCGGCGACGCACGCGCCCTGGTTGCCCTGATGAGCCCTGCGGCCGAGGCCCTCGCCGTGGCCTTCTGGCCGGGGCCCCTCACGCTGGTGATGGCCCGCTCGGCCGTCGTGCCCGACGCCGTCACGGGCGGGCGCGACACGGTGGCGGTGCGCGTGCCCGCGCACCCCGTGGCGCTCGCCCTGCTCCGCGCATTCGGTGGCGCCGTCGCCGCGCCCTCGGCCAACCGCTTCGGAAGGCCGTCACCCACATGCGCAGACGACGTGGTGGACGAACTGGGCGACGCCGTGGCGATGGTGCTCGACGGCGGCCCCTGCGACATCGGCATCGAGTCCACCGTGGTGGACATGACCACCGACCCACCGCAGGTTCTGCGCCCGGGACGCATCTCGGCGGCCCAGTTATCGCAGGTGATCGGGGCCCCCGTCAGCGCCGAGGCATCGGGCCCGGCCCGCGCGCCCGGCATGCTGGAGTCGCACTACGCACCGGGCGCACAGGTCCGGGTGGTGGATGCGGCCGACGCCGCGCGGGCCGCCGCGGAGCTCGCAGGCGAGGGAATCGTGGCGGTGATGGCATCCGACGAGATACCCGGCCTCCCACCGGACGCAGTGATACTCGGCCCCATGGGCGACGCCGACGGCTACGCCGCGCGCCTGTATGCGGCCTTCCGCCGCGCCGATGCCCATGGGGCGCGGTGGATCGTGGCCGTCCCGCCGCCCGCCGAGGGGATCGGCGTCGCGGTGCGGGACCGCCTGGCCCGGGCGTCAGCCGGTCGCTGACCGTTCTTGCCCGCCGCATTGCACGGCGGGCCTACCATGAGCTCATGTTCGTCCGGGCCGCAGCCGCCGTGCTCATCGCCGCCTTCGCACCCGCCGTCGCGAACGCCGCTGCCCCGGTGGTGCCCGCCTCCGAGCGGGGGCGCCCCGTGCTGTCGGGCACCTACACGACGCTGAACGGCAAGAAGATCGACCTCCGCCGGCTCCGCGGCCGCGTCGTGATGGTCGTGAACACCGCGAGCCACTGCGGCTACACCGACCAGTACGAACCGCTTGAGGCCGTGTGGCGGGCCAACCGCCGCAAGGGCCTCACGGTCGTGGGCGTCCCCTCGCGCGACTTCCAGCAGGAACTCCGCACCAATCGTCAGGTCGCACGATTCTGCAAGCGCAACTTCGGCGTGTCGTTCCCCATGCTCCGCATCTCCCGCGTCACCGGACCCCGTGCCATCGGCCTGTTCCGCGGCCTCGCCCGCCCCTCCTGGAGCCGTCCGCCCCAGTGGAACTTCGCCAAGTACCTCATCGACTCCCGCGGGCGCCCCGCCATGTACTTCCCGTCGTCCGAGGAGCCCGACTCGGCGGCGGTCCGTGGTGCCATCCGGGCCCTGCTCGCCGAGCGCCGCACCTGACCCCGACTGACGTCCATGGGTGCTCCCGGGACGGCAGGGGTCGGGTATTGCCCCTGGCGATAATCACAGCAGTGCGGCTGGCCCCGGTGTATCGGTTGGCGACAACTCTCAGGCGCCGCCGCGTGCGAACGGGCTCCGCCCGTGCGCTCAGGGCACGTCAGTCGGGGTCAGGGGCGATCGCCGCAGCCGGGTGGCCGGTGATGCCGAGGAAGCCGGCGCCGAGCTTCTCGGCCAGGGCGATGACGGCCAGGTGGGTGTTGGCGGACGGGACCCGGGGGATCACCGAGGCATCCATGCACCACGCGCCGTCGAGGCCGCGGATGCGGCCGTCGCCGTCGGTGACGGCCATGGGGTCGTCGTCGCGACCCATCCGGAGAGTCGCGACAGGGTGATGGAACGTCTCCACCGTGCGCAGCGCATGGTCGGGGTCGTCCATGTTGGGCCACGGATCCAGGACGCCGGCGAGCGGTGCGGTGCGGGCCACGGCCATCAGCTCACGACCGGCGGCGACGGCGAGGTCGCGGTCGCCCTGGGCCTCGAGCCAGCCCATGCGAAGCACCGGCTGGTCCATGGGATCGGTGGACTGGATGTCCACCTGCCCGGTGCGGCCGCGTGAATCGGCCACCTGCACGTTGAACTCACTGATGCGGTGCCCGCCGTCCACGAAGCCCACGTAGGGCATCACCTGGAACAGCCGCTCCTCGCCCCTCACATCGGCCGTGGATGTGAGCAGCGCCTGGATCCACGGATGCGGCCACTTCGGGATGTCGGTCGAGATCCAGAACCGGTACGAGATCTTGGGGTGATCCTGCATCCCCCGGCCCACGCCGGGCAGGTCGTGCACAAGCGGGATGCCGTGCGGCGTGATGGCGTCCGCCGGCCCCACGCCCGAGCGCAGCAGCACCGGTGGGCTCTGGTACGTGCCGAGGCAGAGGATCACGTGGTCGGCCTCATGCGTGGTGCGCTCGCCCGTGGCCTCGTCCAGCACCACAACGCCGGTGGCGCGCGTGCCGTCGAGCACCAGGCGGTCCACGCGCACGCCCGTGACCAGCGTGAGGTTGTCGCGGCCGAGCACCGGGTCGAGGTAGAGGTCCGCGGGCGTCCGGCGCACGCCATCCTGCATGTTGAAGGGGGTTGGCCCCACGCCCATCGCGCCGGGCGCGTTGTGGTCATCCACCCATGCATGGCCGCGGGCCAACGCGGCCTCGGCGAAGCCCTCGAGCAACGGGTACCACTGGTCGCGCGGCCAGCGATTGATGGGGATCGGGCCCTGGTCGCCGTGGTACGGCGCCGCGCCGAACTGCTCGTCTGTCTCGATCATGCGAAACCACGGGAGCATCGCGTTCCAGTCGAGCCCGGGCACGAACGACGCCCACTCGTCGTAGTGCTCGGGCAGGCCACGCAGGGCGATCGTGGCGTTGGTGATCGACGATCCGCCCACCACCTGCCCACGCGGTACGTGCACTCCACGCGGCGATGCTCCTGCCTGGGCGGTGAAGCCCCAGTCATGCGTTTCCTTGATGATCCGGAACGCGTGGGCGAGCTCGGGTGGCCACGCCCCGGCCCGATAGTGAGGCCCGCTCTCCAGGAGCAGCACCTCGATACCGGGGTCGGCCGAAAGGCGCGCCGCGAGCACGCACCCTGCGGTCCCTGCACCGGCGATGACGACGCGCATGCGGCTTCCCCCGGACCTAGGCGGCGGCCAGTCGCCCGCCATCAATGAGCATTACCTGCCCCGTCATGAACCCTGCGGCATCCGACAGCAGGAACACGATGGGCCATGCAGCCTCATCTACGGACCCGACACGACCGATCGCCGTCTTGCTCACGAACTTCTCCGCAAGGGCGGGGTTGGTGTCCATCATCTGCTGCACCATCTCGGTCGTGATCGTGCCGGGCGCCAGGGAGTTGGCAGTGATGCCCGCAGGGCCGTATTCCACGGCCATGGTCCGGGTCATCGCGTCGAGGGCCGCCTTCGTCGCGTTGTAGGCCACGAGGTTCGGCAGGCCCGCGAAGGCCGCGATCGACGACAGATTCACGATTCGACCCCCCGTGCCGGCGGACACCATCGCCGGCAATACCGCGCGGGCGAACGCGGCAGCAGCACGCAGGTTGACGGCCAGAATCTGCTCCCAGTCCTCGTCTGATGTCTCCGCGGTCGGCGCATACGCGGGCGAAATACCCGCGTTGTTCACGAGTCCCCACAGGTCACCCATCTCGGCCGCGGCGGCGACTGCCTTCATGGGGAGCGCCGGGTCCTCGACTGCACCGACGACGACACGGCTCGGCCCGGGTAGCGATGCCGCGACCGTGGCCAGGTCGTCCCCCGAACGGGCAACCAGCACGACGCTGCCACCGGATTCCGATACCGCGCGTGCCGTGCCGGCACCGATGCCACGCGATGCACCGGTGACGATCACCACGCGGCCATCGAGCCTGAAAGGATTCGTCATGCTCCAAGGCTACGCCCGGGGCACGGAGGGCGTCCTCCCGCGTCCGGGGCACCTGTCCCTTCCTCGCGTGTCCCACCGTTCACCATGTGCGATCCGTTACAGGTCGTTCTACGATTGTCCGGCCCGCGCGTATCGACCCCGAAAGCAGGAGCCCAATGCTGAATTACGCGTTCACCGAGGAGCAGGAGGACATCCGCGCCATGGTGCGCGAGTTCGCCGAGGCCGAGATCGCCCCGCTCGTCGAGGAATCCGAGAAGAACGAGAAGTTCCCCGTCGAGCTGATGCCGAAGCTCGGCGAGCTTGGGCTGCTCGGAATCGTGTTCCCCGAGGAGTACGGCGGCATCGATGCCGGGAAGATCACCGAGTGCATCTTCGTGGAGGAGATGACCAAGGTCTGCGCCGGCATCACGGCCTCCGTGAACGCCCATGCCGACCTGGCGTCGTTCCCGATCTACAAGTTCGGCAACGATGAGCAGCGCGCCAAGTACCTGCCCGACGCAATCGCGGGCCAGACCATTGGCGCCTACGCCATCACCGAGCCCAACACCGGCTCGGACGCCGCGGGTCTCGCGACCAGCGCGAAGAAGACGTCCAACGGCTATGTGATCAACGGCCGCAAGAACTTCATCACCAACGG
>JAUROO010000063.1 GCA_030829765.1 Miltoncostaeales bacterium
GCCGCCGCGTGATTGCGTGCTGGCATGATCGATTCCCACGCGCCCCCGCGGGCCGCGCGCACCCCGCACCTGCGCCTGCATTTCCCCGCTGTCGCGGTTTCGACGGCCGTCGTTATCGCCCTCGTGCCCGGTTCTGCCCTCGGCCTCACCACGACGACACCCTTCGGAACCACGGGCACGAGTCCATCGGGACTCGCCCTCGACGATGCGGGAAACCTCTACGTCGCGAACTCGGGTTCCGACAACGTGAGCCGGATCACCCCCGCAGCAGCATCATCCGTCTTTGCTGCCACGGGTCAGGGCCCGTGGGCGATCACCATCGACCGGTCGGGCAATCTGTTTACCTCGAACCGACTTGGCAGCGACGTCACGAAGATCACCCCGGCCGGCTCCCCGAGCCAGTTCGCCGCCCTTGGCACCGAGCCCCGGCAGATCCGCGCCGACCGCACGGGCAACGTCTTCGTCACCAAGAACCTGGCGGCCCAACTGATGAAGGTGACCGCCGGTGGGGCGGTCGACCCGAGCTTCGCCAGCACGGGGAGCTTCCCGTTCGGCATTGCCTTCGACTACGACGGACACGCCTATGTGACCAACCGCACGTCGCCCGGCACGGTTTCGAAGGTGGCGCCCGACGGATCATCCACGGTCGCGTTCGCCACCACAGGCAACCAGCCGAACGGGATCACCATCGACTGGCAGGGCAATCTCTACACGGCGAACAACGCTGCCAATAACGTCACGAAGATCGCCCCCGATGGCACCGATACCACGCTCGCAGCCACGGGCACGAGCCCAAATGCGATCACCATCGACTCTCTGGGAAACCTATATGTGGCCAACTTCGGATCGGCCAGCATCACCAAGATCGCTCCCGATGGAACGCCCACCACTCCCTTCGCCACTACGGGCACGCAGCCGAATGCGATCACGGTGGATGCGGACGGCAATCTCTATACGACCAACGCCGGTTCGAACAACGTCACGAAGGTGACGCCGGATGTGGCCAACCCGGAGATGGCGCCGGCCCCACCGGACATCCCGGGTGCCCCGACCGCGTCCGCCGGCGACGCCCAGGCGACCGTCGCGATCACGCGGAACGCCCTGTCGGCCCAGTACGGGGTGCCGACGTCGTACGTGGTGGCCGCGGTCGAGGACCCCGCGAAGACATGCACCGTCACGATGCCCGCAACTTCTTGCACGTTGACGGGCCTCACGAACGGCAGCTCGTATTCCTTCACGGCGGCGGCCGTCCTGAACGCCTGGACCACCCGGGCCTCCGAGGCATCGGCTGCCGTCACCCCGCAGGTTGCCCCTGAGCCCACGCCTGAACCGACACCCACGCCTGAACCGACACCCACGCCTGCGGCTGTTCCAGCCGCCCCCACGCCCACGGCCACCCCGGCCCCCGCGGCCGCCTGCCCCAGCGCCTTCTACCAGCAGGCCGCCCGCACCTCGCGAACCGCCAGGGCCCCCGGCGGCACCTCGGCCATCAGGGTGGTCTCGCGCATCCGCATCTACGAGGACTCACAGGCCGCCTGCCGCACGAACCTCACCTTCATCCTCCGCGATGCGCGCACCAAGAAGCGCCTGTCGCAGCTTCCGGGATCGACCCTGGGCTTTCGCACCCTCAAGGGCAAGGACTTCTCCGCCCCGGTCATCTCCTGGCCCACGGCGAAGGAGATGCGCTTCTCCGGCGGCGACACCACCGGGCAGGACCGGAAGAACGCCCGCCTGGTGCTGGTGAGCTACCTCAAGAAGACCAAGGGCATGCCCGCCATGAAGGACGTGGAGCTGCTGATCGTGCGCAGGGTGCCCACCAACGCCGATCAGCCCGATTCGGCCGCTAACCCGCTGTTCGCGCAGAAGAACGCCCTGGGTGCGGCGAGCGGGTGGGCGGCGGCGTCGTAGGGGGCGCGGCGGGCTGGGCCCCGCAGGGGATGACCATCTCCAGCCGCGTGCCCCCCTCGGGCCCCGGCCCCAGCGACCAGGCGGGCGATACCTCGTCGTAGAGGGCGGTGCCCGCACCGCCTCCGGGTCCGGGCGCCGTCCACGTGCCGTCATCGGTCACCGCGATCCGCACTGCAGCGGTGGCCGCTTCCCCCACCACGGTGATGCGCACGGCGTGGGCGTCGCCGTGGCGAAGCGCATTGGTGATGGACTCCGATATGACGTCCACCACCACCCGCCGCGCGGAGGGCGCGGCATTGATCATGTGCGATGCCTCCGGGGCCAGGTCGACCTCCACGTCGAGTGCACGTCGCGACAGCAGCAATACGCTGTCGAGTGCATCCTCGAGCGACTGATCGTCCGGCGGTGGGGCCGTCAGCAGCGTGCTGGCCGCGCGCAGTCGTCCAGCTGCCTGGCGGGCACGGGCCTTCCGTTCCCCCGGTGGTGCATCCGGCGGGATCGACTCGATCTCGCGCGCGATGCCCAGGAGCATGCCCTGCACGTCGCCATGCAGTTGGCGGCCGATGCGCTGCTGGTCGAAGCGCAGTTGCTGGCGAAGCCCCGCGAGCGACCACTCCACCTGCGCGATCGTGGCGCGCAGATCCTGTTCGTCGGCCCGGAGAAGTCCCGCCGTTGCCTCGGTCACAGACGACGATATGAAGATCATCAGGATCACGATCCCCGCGAACACCAAACCGCCCCCGCCGCTCGCTCCCCGGTCGAGCAGGGCGACCTCGATACCGGCTGTCACGGTGAGTGCCGTTGCCGTCACCGCCGCATAGCCGAGCATCAGCGCCAGCGCCCCCCGCGCCATCGACAGCCCGCTGAGGCGGGGTTCGAGCCGGCGGCGGAGGATCGCCAGTCCCGCAGCCAGGATCGCCCACGATGCCCCCGCGTTGGCGAGCATGAAGGCGACGCCCCAGCGGGGTCCCATGACGAGCGGGAACAGCACGACGGGGAGCACCGCGACCCAGCCGGGGTGGTGCGTTACACGGCCTGCCGCTGCTCGCGCAACGCGCCCTGCCCATCGTGGCCCGGGGTGTGCTGACGACACGGCGACCTCGACCGCGACGTCACCGGTGAGCATGTCGTGGCTCATCGGTCGGACCTGGGCCTCAACCTCCTCGCGGACGGTCTCCGCGA
>JAUROO010000064.1 GCA_030829765.1 Miltoncostaeales bacterium
GCGGGTACGACATCCGGACCTTGTGCATCTGGTAGACGAATTCATTCTCGGCCATGGGCGGAAGCCTAGAGGCGCGCCGGGGATTCCCGCAGGAGGGCAACCGGAGCCGGGAATCGCCATTTGCGGCCCCCGCAAATGGCCATGCCGGTTCGCGACGTGCCCTCCTGCGGGAATCCCCGGCGCGCCTCTAGGCTTCCGCCCATGGCCGAGAATGAATTCGTCTACCAGATGCACAAGGTCCGGATGTCGTACCCGCCGGACAAGGTGGTGCTCGACGACATCACCCTTGCCTTCCTGCCCGGCGCCAAGATCGGCGTGCTGGGCCTGAACGGCGCGGGCAAGAGCACGCTGCTGAAGATCATGGCCGGGGAGATCACACCCAGCAACGGCGACGCCATGCCCGGCAAGGGCGTGAAGGTGGGCTACCTGCCGCAGGAGCCGCGGCTGGATGAGTCCAAGGACGTCCGCGGCAACGTGGAGGAGGGCGTGGCCGACCGGCGCGACCTGCTCAACCGCTTCAACGAGATGAGCGCGAAGCTCGGCGAGCCCATGGAGCCGGACGAGATGGAAGCCCTTCTCGAGGAGTACCAGCGCGTGCAGGACGCCATCGAGCGCACCAGCTCCTGGGACCTCGACCGCCAGGTGGAGGTGGCCATGGACGCCCTGCGCCTGCCGCCGGGCGACGCGGAGGTCACCAACCTGTCCGGCGGCGAGCGCCGCCGGGTGGCGCTGTGCCGGCTGCTGCTGTCGGCCCCCGACATGCTGCTGTTGGACGAGCCCACCAACCACCTCGACGCCGAGTCCGTGGCGTGGCTGGAGCGGTTCCTGGATGAGTACCCCGGCACCGTGGTGGCCGTCACCCACGACCGGTACTTCCTCGACAACGTGGCCGGGTGGATCCTGGAGCTCGACAACGGGCGGGGAATCCCCTGGCAGGGCAACTACTCCTCGTGGCTGGACCAGAAGGAGACGCGGCTGGCGCAGGAGGAGAAGCAGGCGAGCAAGCGCCAGAAGGCCATCGCCCGCGAGCTGGAGTGGGTGCGCACCAACCCCAAGGGGCGCCAGGCGAAGAGCAAGGCACGCATCACCAACTACGAGACATTGGTGGCCGAGGAGGCCGACGCGCAAAAGCGCGGAGGGGCCGCCGACATCCGCATCCCGCTTGCCCCCCGGCTGGGCGACAAGGTGGTGGAGGCGACGGGTCTCACCAAGGCCTTCGGCGACAAGTTGCTGTTCGAGGGGCTGGACTTCTCACTGCCCCCGGGCGGCATCGTGGGCATCATCGGCCCGAACGGCGCCGGCAAGACCACCCTGTTCCGCATGATCACCGGCCAGGAGCAGCCCGACGGCGGCACCCTGGACATCGGGGAGACCGTGCGCATGGCCTACGTGGACCAGAGTCGCGACGACCTGGACCCGAAGAAGACCGTCTACGACGAGATCAGCAACGGCAAGGACGTGATCGATCTGGGCGGCGGCAACGAGGTGCAGGCGCGCGCGTACACCGCAGCCTTCAACTTCCGCGGGTCCGACCAGCAGAAGCCCGTGGGCCAGCTCTCAGGTGGCGAGCGCAACCGGGTGCACATGGCCAAGATGCTCTCGGGCGGCGGCAACCTGCTGCTGCTTGACGAGCCCACCAACGACCTGGACGTGGACACCCTTCGCGCGCTCGAGACGGCACTCGAGACCTTCTCGGGGTGCGCGGTCATCATCACCCACGATCGCTGGTTCCTGGACCGCGAGGCCACCCACATCCTGGCCTTCGAGGGCGACAGCGACGTGGTGTGGTTCGAGGGGTCGTACTCCGACTACGAGGCGAACCGCCGGGCACGGATGGGCGAGGACGCCGACACGCCCCACCGCATCAAGTACCGCCGGCTCACGACGCCGGCCTGACCCCGACGGGGTGGGACGGGCGCCGGCCCGTCCCACCCGGTCGCGGGATCAGCTGGCGCAGGTGCCGACCGCGGTCCAGGCGCCACCGCTGTCAAAGGTGCCGGTTGCGCGGAACTGGCCGTTCACGGAGATGGTGATGTTCTTCACCGTGCCGTCCAGCACCACGTCGGCGCTGTCGATGGCCAGCGTGCCGCCCGGGCCGCCCGGGCTGTCGAGACCCACCTCGTACCCGCCCACGGCGGAACCGGTGGCCTGGATACCGCGCCCCATGACCTTGCATGACGACAGGTCGAAGGTACGGGTGAACTTCGGGCTGCCGATGGTGAGCGTGTCGCCGGTGGGCTTTCCGCCGCCACTCGGGGTCGTGCCCGAGCACGACGACGGGCGCCCCGGCCAGGCCTTTGCCAGGGCCACGGCCGTCTTGGGCCCGTAGCGCCCATCGGCATTCAGGCCCTCCGCCTTCTGGAAGGCGATGAGCGCGGCCTCGGTACCCGACCCGAAGATGCCGTCCACGTTCCCGCCGTAGTAACAGAGCCCCTTGAGGGTGGTCTGCAGCAGGTCCACCGCATCGGTGCTGTCGTTGCCCAGCGCGAGGTTCATGGCACCCATCGTCTGGGGACCGGCGATGCCATCCACCGGCAGGCCCGCGCGCGCCTGAAAGCGCTTGACGGCCGCGGTCGTCTGCGGCCCATACACCCCGTTGACCGGGCCGTCGTAGAAGCCCAGGTCCGCGAGATCCTCCTGGACCTCCTTGTTGGCCTTCACCACCGGGCTCTCCGCGGGCTTCGCGGTGGTGGTGCCCGTCGCCGTGGTGGTGGTAGTTGCCGTCGTGGTGGTGGTGGTTGCCGTCGTGGTGGTCGGCGTGGTCTCGGTGGTCGGCGTGGTGGGGGCCGTCACGGTCACGGTCTCGGTGCCGCCGAAGCCGCAGCCCGCGGCCAGCAGGGTCATCGTCGCCAGGCCCACGCCTGCCGCGGCGATTCGGGAGGTCTTCATCCGGGGTTCACCTCATGGAAGGGAGATTCATCCCGGATGGGATTCCATGTGGCCAACCGGTGCCCTTCCCGGTGTACCCTCCCCGATCGCCCGGCGGACGCGCCGGAGCCAGAGACGAGATCCCGAATCAGGAGCCCCTGTGAGCGCATCACCGGACCCGTTCAACGCACGCGCGACCCTCTCGGCCGGGGGGAAGGACTACGCGATCTGGCGCCTGGACGCGCTCGGGCAGGACCTCTCGCGCATGCCCTTCGTGGTGAAGATCCTCACCGAGAACGTGCTGCGGAACGCCGGCGGCGAGTTCGTGGGCGAGGATGACGTGCGGGCGCTGGCCGCATGGTCGCCCAACTCCGGCCTGGCCCGCGAGGTGCCGCTGCTGCCCGCACGCGTGGTGATGCAGGACTTCACCGGCGTGCCGTGCGTGGTGGACCTGGCCGCCATGCGCGATGCCATGCGCGAGCTGGGTGCCGACCCCTCGCGCATCAACCCGCTGGTGCCCGCCGACCTTGTCATCGACCACTCCGTGCAGGTGGACTTCTTCGGCACCGACCACGCATTCGAGGACAACGTCGCCAGGGAGTACGAGCGCAACGCCGAGCGCTACGCGCTTCTGCGCTGGGCGCAGCAGGCGTTCCAGGACTTCCGTGCCGTGCCGCCGGGCACCGGCATCGTCCACCAGGTCAACCTCGAATACCTGGCCAGCGTCGTGGCCACCCGCGAGGTGGATGGCGAGGTCCGTGCCTACCCCGATTCGCTGGTGGGCACCGACTCCCACACCACGATGATCAGCGGTATCGGCCTCCTGGGCTTCGGCGTGGGCGGCATCGAGGCCGAGGCCAACCTGCTGGGCCAGCCCATCAACCTGCCGTGGCCGGTCGTGGTGGGTGTGAAGCTCACGGGCCAGCTTCAGCCGGGCGCCACGGCCACCGACCTGGTGCTCACCCTCACCGAGATGCTTCGCGCGCACGGCGTGGTGGGCAAGTTCGTGGAGTACTACGGCGACGGCCTCAGCAACATCACGCTGGCCGACCGCGCCACCATCGCGAACATGGGCCCCGAGTACGGCGCCACCACGGGCATCTTCCCGGTGGACGCCGAGGCCCTGCGCTACCTGGAGACCACCAACCGCGGACACCTGGTGCCGCTGGTGGAGAGCTACTACCGCGAGCAGGGGATGTTCCGAGAGGACGGCGACCCCGACCCGCACTACGACGAGCACCTCTCGCTGGATCTCGGCGATGTGGTGCCGTCGCTGTCCGGCCCGCGGCGCCCGCAGGACCGCGTGGTGCTGCCGCAGGTGGGCAACCGCTTCATGGAGGAGTACCCCGAGGGCATGCACCAGAACGGCGGGGGGCGGCACTACGACACCGTCGAGCTCGACATCGAGGGGCAGAAGGCTGAGTTCGGCCCCGCGTCGGTGGCCATCGCCGCCATCACCTCGTGCACCAACACCTCCAACCCGTACGTGATGGTGGGCGCCGGGCTGGTGGCCAAGCGTGCGGTGGAGAAGGGCCTCACCGTCAACCCGTCGGTCAAGACCTCGTTCGCCCCGGGCTCCCAGGTGGTCACCGGCTACATGGAGAAGTCGGGCCTCATGCCCTACCTCGACCAGATCCGCTTCAACCTGGTGGGCTACGGGTGCACCACCTGCATCGGCAACTCCGGACCGCTCGATGAGCCGGTCACCAAGGCCATCGAGGACAACGGGATGGTCGTGGCCGCGGTGCTGTCGGGCAACCGCAACTTCGAGGGCCGCGTGAGCCCGCATGTGAAGGCGGCCTTCCTGGCCTCGCCTCCGCTGGTGGTGGCGTTCGCCCTCGCCGGCCGCGTCGACATCGACCTCACCACCGAGCCCATCGGCACGGGGTCGGATGGCCAGCCGGTCATGCTCTCGGACATCTGGCCGTCGGCCGATGAGGTGCGCGAGGTGGTCGAGACCACCATCGACGCCGAGCTGTTCAGGGAGTACTACGCGTCGGTGTTCGACGGCGATGAGCGCTGGCGCGCCATCCCGGTTCCCGCCGGTGACACCTACGCCTGGGACTCCGACAGCACCTACGTGCAGCTGCCGCCGTTCTTCGACGGCCTCACACCCGAGGCCCCGGGCGTCACCGACATCGAGCACGCCCGGGCACTCGCGGTGCTGGGCGACTCGGTCACCACCGACCACATCTCGCCGGCCGGCGTGATCCCGGCAGGCTCGCCCGCCGGCGAGTACCTCATCTCCAAGGGCGTGGAGCCGCGCGACTTCAACTCGTTCGGGTCGCGCCGCGGCAACCACGAGGTGATGATGCGCGGCACCTTCGGCAACATCCGCCTGCGCAACGCGCTGGCCGGTGGCAAGGAGGGCAACTGGACCGAGCACGTCACCACCGGCGACATCATCCCGATCTACGACGCCTCAATGCGGTACCAGGCCGACGGCGTGCCGCTCGTGGTGCTGGCCGGCAAGGAGTACGGCTCGGGCTCCAGCCGTGACTGGGCCGCGAAGGGAACGGCGCTGCTCGGCGTGCGCGCCGTCATCGCCGAGTCGTTCGAGCGCATCCACCGCGGCAACCTCGTCGGCATGGGCGTTCTGCCCCTGCAGTTCCTCGAGGGCCAGAACGCGGAGAGCCTGGGCCTGTCCGGGCACGAGACGTTCTCGATCCGCGGGCTGGACACCATGGAGCCGCGTGCCGTGCTCACGGTGGAGCTGGGCGATGGCCGGCAGTTCCAGGTGCAGTCCCGCATCGACGGCCCGAACGAGATGAACTACCTGCGGAATGGCGGAATCCTGCCGACGGTCCTCCGGCGCCTCTACCGCGAGAGCGCCGCCTAGGAAGGAGCATCTTCCGCCGGCAACCCCGGTGCCTGGCACCGGGGTTGCCGTGGCAGGGCCGGGGGGGTCCGTGGCCCGGCGGGCGGCTACTCGATTCCGTGGGCGGCGGCGTCCACCGCTGCGCGCAGCGGGGTGGCGAGCCCCGGTCGCGCCGCCAGTGTTCCGGGTGCGCCCTCGGGGCCCACGGGCAGGTCCTGCACCGTTCCGCCGGCAGCGGTGACGATCACCGCACCCGCCGCGACGTCCCATGCGTTCACGCCGAACTCGTAGTAGGCGTCCAGGCGACCGCAGGCCACCCATGCCATGTCGAGCGCCGCCGAGCCCCCGCGGCGCACGTCGCGCACATGCGGGACCACGCCCATCAGGCGCGCCGCCTGCCGGCGTCGCCTCACGGCGTCGTAGCCGAAGCCGGTCCCGAGGAGGGCCTGGCCGAGGTCGTCGGACGCCGCGAGCACGAGATCACGCCCGTCCATCTGCGCGGCGCCACCGCGCACGGCGCTGAAGGTCTCGCCGCGGAGAGGGTCGTGCACCACGCCCATCAGGCCACCGTGCTCGTCGTGGCACGCGATGCTCACCGCCCACTGCGGGTAGCCCCACAGGTAGTTGGTGGTGCCGTCCAGCGGGTCCACCAGCCACCGGATGCCGGTGGTGCCGGCCACGGCCTCGCCCGACTCCTCCGAAAGGATGGCGTCATCGGGCCGCTCCGCCCGGATCATCCCGAGGATGGTCTCATCGGCCTCGTGGTCGGCATCGCTCACCAGGTCGGTCGACGTGCTCTTGGCCACCACGCCCTCGGCGGGGCCGCCGAAACGCGCCAGCAGCTGCCCGCCGGCGATGTGCGCTGCACGCAACGCCAGGTCGAGGGCGCGCGCGGCATCGTGGGCGTCAGGGGTCACGCGGGGCATCCTACGTGCCGCGCCGCGGCGTGCCGCGCTACCCTGCCGCCCGTGACCGAATCCGTGAACCTCATCTCCCCGCGCGGCTACTGCGCCGGCGTGGACCGCGCCATCGAGACCGTGGAGCGCCTGCTGCGCGAGCGGGGGGCGCCCGTATACGTGCGCGGCGAGATCGTGCACAACCAGTACGTGGTCAAGACCCTGGCCGCCAAGGGCGCCGTATTCGTGGAAACCCCCGAGGAGGCGCCGGAGGGCAGCGTGATCGTGCTGTCCGCGCACGGCAGCGCCCCCGATGTCTACGAGCGCTGTGCCGCGCGGGACCTCGAGGTCATCGACGCCACGTGCCCGCTGGTGAGCAAGGTGCACGCCGAGGTGCGGCGCTACGCCGGCAAGGGGGCCACGGTGCTGCTCGTCGGCCACGCCGAGCACGACGAGGTCATCGGAACCCGGGGCGAGGCCCCTGAGCGGGTGATCGTGGTGGAGGACGTCGCCCAGGCCGAGACCGTGCAGGTGCCCGACCCGGACAACGTGGCGCTCACCACCCAGACCACGCTGTCGCTCGATGACACGGCCGAGATCATCGCCGTGCTGAACCGCCGGTTCCCGGCGCTCCAGTCACCTGCCTCCAGCGACATCTGCTACGCGACGCAGAACCGGCAGGATGCGGTCAAGGCCGCCGTGGAGGCCACCGCCGCCGAGCTCGTGCTGGTGGTCGGATCGCAGAACTCCTCCAACTCGCAGCGCCTGGTGGAGGTCGCGCGGGCGGGCGGCGCGGAGAGCCACCTCATCGATGGCGTCGCCGATCTCGATCCCTCGTGGCTCGACGACCACCCCCGTGTCGCGCTCACCGCAGGCGCCTCCGCTCCTGAGGTGCTCGTACGCGGGGTGCTGGATTACCTGGAAACGCGTGGATACTCCCGCAAGGGCAACGAGGTCCCAACGGACGAGGGCGTGGTGTTCGCGCTCCCGCCGCAAGTACGCTAGGTACATGCGTCGTTCGCCATACCTTGCCGCCCTCGCCCTTGGGGCGGGCGCCTCGCTCGCCCTCGCAGGCACCACGGGGGGCACCTGCGCATCCGGGTCCTGCGCCGTCACCCCCGAGGCCGCGGCGTGGGCGCAGGTGGCCACAGGGGTGAAGGACGATACGATCGCCTACCCGAGGTCCACCCGCGGCGCCGTGCTGCAGCGCATCCGGCTCAGTACCCAGCAGCCCGAGGATGGCGGCGACGCCACGGTGTGCGACGGGCGGCAGGAGGCCACCGCCCGCTACCGGTGGCGCGGGAAGTCGGTGACGTTCCGCAACGTCACCGTCGCCGGGGAGGACTGCACCAGCGGCGACCCCCTGCGCTTTCGCTGCACCACCCGCACGATCAGCGGCCTCGGCCGCACGCGCGACTGCACCAGCGCCAAGTGGCGCATCATCACGTGGGGCCGCTACGTACCCCGCGTCGGCGGCCAGTACGAACTGAGCGGCCCCCGGGCCTTCCCGCTCATCGCGGTCGCCCGCTCGGTCCGCTAGACGCGCAGCAGCAGGGGGCCGTCCACCGCCAGGTCGGCCGGCACCCGTCCCACCAGGTCGTGCGCGTCCTGCGCGAAGCGCGGATCGATCTCGATCGCGTGGGCACTCGCACCCGCGGTGTCCCGCGGCACGGAGACCCCCACGGACTCCAGCCACCGTGCCGCCCGGTCCACGAGCGCGGCACGGCACGTGGCCGGTGAGTCGGGCCCCTCGGCGTTCTTCACCGGCGCAAACCTCTCGGCACGCGCAACCTCGAGGGTCGCGGTGCGGGAGGCAAGCGGCAGCGCATCGAAAATGAAGGCCTCGAACTTGACCGCGTTCGGCGCATCCGGGTGGGGGTCGTCCACCGTGGGCACCCGCTTGTCGGCCCGGTGGAATGGCAGGGGCGCCTGGCCCGTGGCCAGGCGCGTGGCGAACGCGCGATCCAGGCAATGCACGCCGGTATTGCCGGCCCAGTACGTCAACCGGCCGAGGTCGTCGCGCGCGGCCTCGAGATCCGCCGGCAGGTCGCTGTACTCCACAAGCCCCGCGCGGCCATCCACCGTTGCCATCACGCCCATGCGCTCATCCGGCGACGCCTTGGCCACCACCATCGTGGACATCTCCGCCCGGGCGAGCAGGTGTGCGCCGATCACCTCCGGGTCGGCGGGCCGCATCAGCGGGTTGTCCACCTGGAAGGTCATGATCACGTCGATCCCGCGCTCCTCCAGGTCGCCCAGGATGGCGGCGTGACCCATCGCGCGGAAGAGCCCCCCGTGGCCATCCGGCGAGAGCGCCAGGCGGTCCGGCGCGGCGCGCAGGATGTCCCCGCTCACGGGGTCCACGGCCGGCAGCATGCCCTGCGCGAACGTGAGGACCGTGTCCGGGGGCAGCCCGAACATCAGGTGCTCGTCCAGGAATGCCCGGGTCTCCGCGTCGTTCACATCCGACGTCATGAGATACCAGGGCAGGTCGCACCCGTAGCGACGGCGCGTGGCCGCCACGCCCGCGGCATGGACTTCGAACAGCGACGCGTTGCTCACCGGGCCGATCGGGAACATCCCCTTCGGGTGGTCGAACCCCAGGCGGGTGCCCTGGCCGCCCGCCAGCATCACCACGGCAACGCGGTCATCACGAAGGGCCTGCTCGCCGGCCTCGACGGCCAACCGGCGCCGCGCGAGCGACGCCCCGTCACCGGGCAGGCGGTCCACCTCGGCGGGGCCGAGGTCGGGCGCGTGCCCATCGCCCGGGCTGCGCACCAATTCCCCGACGAGGCGCTGCACCAGCGCGAGGTCGAGTGACGCCACCTGCAGCGACAGGGCATCGCGGGCAGCCTGCGGAAGGGCGCGCATGGAGGCCGCCAGGCGCTCCTGCCCGGCGGCCTCCAGCTCGGCGATGACCTGCTCGCTCACGCCGGGGTGAGGCAGACCTTGATCACGCCCGCCTCGCGCGACTGCATCTTGCGGTAGCCATCCGGTGCGTCCTCCAGCGACAACTCGGTGGTGAGCACCGGGGAGGGGTCGAGACGACCGGCCTTCACGGCATCGAGGAGCTCCGGGAAGTACGCCGGGCCCGGGACGAGGCCCCCGGTCACCGTGATGTTGCGCAGGAACTGGTCGAACCAGTTGATCTCGGGCACGTTCTGCATGAAGTGGTCCATCCCGAGGCATGCGATGGCACCCCCCGCGCGCACGGTGGCGTGTGCCGCCGCCATCGACGACTTGCCGCTGATGCTGTCCACCACCACGTGCGCACCCTCACCGCCGGTCATCTCGAGCACCTGCTCGCGGATCTCGTCGGTATCGCGGGAGGTCACCACGCCGGTGGCGCCCAGCTGCCGGGCGACATCGAGGCGGTCCTCGTGGTGGCCCAGGCAGATCACGTGCGATGCGTCGAGGGCCTTGGCCCCGTGCACCGCGCACAGGCCCACCGCTCCGTCTCCGATCACCACCACGTTGTACCCGGGCTTCATCCGGGCAGACCGGAGTCCATGCCAGCCGGTGGACATCACGTCCACGAGCGGCAGCATGGTCTTCTGGCGGTCGATCCCCGCGAGCTCCTCCGGCATGGGGATGAGGGTCGTCGCGGCGAGCGGCACGCGCACGTACTCCGACTGCCCGCCCTGCACGAGTCCATCGTGCTGCCAGGTGCGCGGCGCCCACCCGAAAAGCGACCACGAGTTGCACGACGAGTGCAGGTGCTCGTGGCACATCGGGCAGGTGCCGTCCAGCACGCTGCACGAGGCCAGCACGCGGTCGCCGGGTCGGAGGTTGGTCACCTCGGCGCCCACCTCCTCGACAGTGCCGATGAACTCATGCCCCAGGCGTGACCCGGGTTCGAACCCGAACGCCGTGCCGGCGTTCAGGATGTGCAGGTCGGACCCGCAGATCCCTGCCATCGTCACCTTCACGATCGCATCGGTGGGCTTCTCGATGGTCGCGTCGGGCACGTCGTCCACCCGGACGTCCTGATCGCCATGGAATGTGAGGCCGCGCATGGATGTTCTCCCCCGGTCGGGATGGGATCTGCGCCTAGTATCGCCCACGATGACGGAAACCACACGCGTCTGCTTCGTCTGCCTGGGCAACATCTGCCGCAGCCCCACTGCCGAGGCCATCATGGCCCACCGCCTGGGCTTCGAGGACCTTGGCGTGCATGTGGAGGTGGAGAGCGCCGGCACGGGTAACTGGCATGTGGGCCACCCACCCGATGAGCGGGCACGCGATGAGGCCGCCCGCCGCGGGGTGCCGATGGCGGGGACGGCCCGCCAGTTCACCGCCGATGACTTTGCGCGGTTCGACATCGTGCTGGCGATGGACACCGCGAACATGGAGGCACTCCGGGGCATCGCGCCGGATGCCGCCGCAGCGGACAAGGTGCACCTGCTTCGGGAGTTCGACCCCGCAGCAGACGGGGAGATGGACGTGCCCGATCCGTATTTCGGCGGCAGCCGGGGCTTCACGGACGTCTTCGACATGGTCGACCGCTCCATCACCGGCCTCATCGGGCACATCGGGAGCGCCACGGCCGGGGAATGACCCCGCCCGACCCCCACGCGATCGCGCAGGTCGCGGGGTCGTCGGTGATCACCACCCGCCCGGTGCCGGGCGGCGACGTGTGCCAGGCGCTCCGCATCGACCTGCTGGACACCCGGTCGCTGTTCGTGAAGCACCGATCCGGCGCACCCCCGGGGATGTTCCGCTCCGAGGCCGCCGGCCTGCACTGGCTGGGATCGGCGGGGGTTCTGCGCGTCCCGGATGTGGTGGCGGTGGGCGACGACTGGCTCGCCCTCGAGTGGATTGACCGGGGGGTGGCCGGCAGCGCAACCGACGAGGCGCTGGGCCGCGGCCTCGCGCGGCTGCACCGCGCGGGCGCCCCGGGCTTCGGCGCCGATCACCCGGGGTTCATCGGCCCCCTTGCCGTACCGAACGCGCCGCGCGATACCTGGCCGGAGTTCCTCGCCGAATGCCGGCTGCTCCCCCTTGCGCACGCCGCGGGCCTCGACACCGGCTCACGCCGGATGCTCGACCGCGTCCTCGCCCGGCTGCCCGATCTGGCGGGCCCCGTCGAGCCGCCCGCGCGGCTGCACGGCGACCTGTGGGCGGGCAACCGGATGGCTGACGAGGGCGGTGCCCCCGTGCTTGTGGACCCCGCGGCGGTGGGTGGCCACCGCGAGGTGGACCTCGCGATGATGCTCCTGTTCGGGGGCTTCCCGGAGCGCGTGTTCGCCGCGTATCACGAGGAGTACCCGCTGGAGCCGGGGTGGCGCGAGCGCGTGGGGCTCAATCAGCTGATCCCCCTGCTCGTGCATGCCGCCCTGTTCGGGGGCGCATACCACGCGTCGGTCCGGCGGCTGCTGGACGACCTGGCCTGACCGGCTAGAGCAGGCCGCTCCGCTCCAGGGCGTCGGCCGGGTCCATCACGATCCCCACGAAGAACGGCCCGAACTCGCCGAAGCGCGCCGACACCTCGTCGAACCGCATCTCGTAGACGATCTCCTTCAGGGCGGCCAGATCGTCGCTGAACAACGTGACCCCCCACTCCCAGTCGTCCAGCCCCGTGGAGCCGGTGATGAGCTGGGTCACGCGGCCGGCGTACTTCCGGCCCAGCGTGCCATGACCCATCATCAGCGCCTTCCGCGCATCGAATGACAGCGCGTACCAGTTGTCGTCGCCCATGCGCCTCTTGCTCATGGGGTAGAAGCACAGCAACCGGCGCACGGGCAGATCAGGGTGCACGCGCATCTCCCGGTAGTGCGCAATCCGCTCACGCCACTCGGCCACCATGGCCTCGATGTCGTCCTCGCCGAGCGCGGCAAGGCGAGCCCGCTCGTCATCCTCGGTGGCGCGGTACTCGCTCTCCTCGGTGATCGAGAGATATGAATACGCCACCTCCACCGGCCCCGCCGTCACGCCCTTCACCGCGATGTCCAGGTGGTTCAGGTCCGGCGCCACCAGCATCACGCCAAGGTCGGCTCGACCCCCGAGCACCGAGAACGCGCGCACCTGGTTGTGCGGATCGGCCTCGGTGAACGCGCGGAGGGCGCCCTGGATGACCGCCCCCGATCCCTCGTCGGGGCAGGCGCGCAGGATGAGATGGGCAACTCCCCATCCGCTGCTCGGGGTGATGGGCTCGCGGTCGGTGCTCACGGCCGGTCACGGTAGCGGAGCGCGGGCGGCTAGCGTTTCCCCATGGGCGATCCGGATACCTTCGACCCGGGTGGGGCATTCCGCGCCGAGCTGCGGGACTCCCAGCTGCTCGACCCCATCCCCGGGCTCACGGCACTGGCGGAATCGCTCGGCGTGCCGCCGGAGCAGGTGGTGCATCACGCCCTGGTGCGCTGGTCGGCGGCGGGTTCCGAGGCCCTGCTGGCGTCGCCGCCCGATCTGCTGGTGGCACTGCGCGATGCCGCGGATGCGGGCGATGCCGCGCGGGTGCGCGGCATCGTGGACGCCCTGCTCGCGGGATGGGATGCCCCGGGGGGCGGACGCCGCTAGCGCGTGATGCGGCGGATGGTCGACCCGGCGACCACGTACACGTTGCCTGCGCGGTCCTCGCCGAACGACGTCACGCCCTTCACGGCGCCGAGGTCACGCGTGATCTCCGTGGGCGCACCCGGCGCCGCGGCGTCGATGGTCCACGACCGGCCCGAGCACCAGTCGGCGTAGATGTACCGGCCGGCGAGCGCCGGGGTGGCGCGCCCGCGGTACACGTAGCCCCCCGTGATCGAGCAGCCGTCGTCGTGGGTGTACTCCGCCACCGGGGCCGTCTCGCGGGCGGTGCGCGCCCCGCCTTCGAAGTCGGCAGTGCCCTCCCGACGGTTCCATCCGAAGTCCAGCCCCGACTGCCCGGCGCGGGCCACATCCACCTCCTCGCGCGCGTTCTGGCCCACGTCACCGATCCACAGGTCGCCCGTGGACCGGTCGAAGGACATGCGCCAGGGGTTGCGCAGCCCCAGCAGCCAGATCTCCGGCCGTGCCCCGGACTGACCGGCGAAGGGGTTGCCGGCGGGGACTGCGTACCCCCGCCGCCCGGAGCGTCGCGACGGGTCAATGCGCAGGACCTTGCCCAGCAGGCTCCGGGTACTGGCGGCGTATCCCCGCGGATCGCCTGCGCTCCCGCCATCGCCCAGCGACACGTACAGCATGCGGTCCGGCCCGAACGCCAGCGCGCCGCCATTGTGGTTCGAGAAGGGCTGCCGCTGCGACAGCACCGTGCGCGCCGTGCGCGTGGACACCCTGCGCGCCCCGGGCCGCGCCCGGAACTCCACCACACGCGTGGTTCCGGCGCGGTCGGTGTAGTTCACGTAGAAGCGCCCGGAGCGCGCGAAGTCCGGCGGGAAGGCGATGCCCAGCAGGCCCTGCTCAAGCCCCCCCGTGCCCACGCGCCCGCGGATATCGAGCCAGGGCGCGCCTGGGCGACCGCGGACGACGGGCCGCACCATCCCGCGGCGCTCCACCACCAGCAGCCGCGCCTCGCCGGGCGCCTGCACCATCCCGACGGGCGAGTCGAATCCGCGGCCCACGGTGCGCTGCCCGAGTGCCGATGCCGTCGCCGTTGCCGCCAGCACGCACGACGCGGCGATTGCGATGACTGCAGACGGTCTCACGCAGCCACCGTATCGCGACGCGGGGGTGCCGCCGGGGATCCCGGGTGCTAGTTGACCTCGGCGGGCTCGATGACCGGCTGCACCACGCGGCTGACCGTCACCGGGAGCAGGCGGACGAACGCGTTGAGCTCGGGGACCGACGCGCCGCCCTTGATGCCCCCGAGCAGGCGGAGGAGCACGGCGACCTCGCGTGGCCCCAGGTCGGGAAGCACGGGTTCAAGCGCCTCGACGAGCTTCCCGCGCATGGCGGGATCGATCTCGGCGAGGGCGGATTCCAAATCGGGCGGGATCGCGTCTGACATGCCGGTCATTCTAGCCCACCCGGGGCCTGTCACCGGGGGCCGGGTGCGCCCGCGACCCACCGCCGATCAGCGCCGGATGATCACCGGGGTGCCGCTGCGCACGAGGCGGTTCAGGCGCCGGATGTCGGCGTTCCGCATACGGATGCATCCGTGGCTCACGCGCTGCCCGATCAACTCCGGCTGGCTGGTGCCGTGGATGGCGACCCGCCCGTTGCCGCCGGCGTACTCGTTCAGCGCCTCGGAGAAGCCCGTGATGGGCATCACGATGGGGCCGAGGAAGGCCTTCGGGTCGCCCGTGGGGATGACCTCGGCGATGGCGAAGCGCCCGGTGGGCGTGGGGTTCTCGGGCGTCCCCACGGCAACGGGGAAGGTCCGGATGCGCGTGCCGTTGCGGAACAGCTTCAGCTTCCGGTCCGACAGGTCCACGTCGATGCGCAGGTTGATCGGCCGGAAGGCCATGTCGGAGGCGCGGATCCAGCCCGTGGTGCCGTTGGGCCGCACCGGCAGGAGCACCTTCACCCAGCGCACTCCCGCGACCACCTTCACGCCGCGCACCTGCAGCCACGCGGGCCCCGCCCCGAGGGGTGCGATGGGCTGGACGAGGCGCAGCGGCTTGCCGCCCGGCGTGGGATACATCCGCGCCGTGGCCACCACCAGCAGCCGGCCGGCCCAGGACCGTCGCGGATTGGGCGGGGCGATCGGCGACTTCGGAGCCACGGGCGGCTGCTCGGTGCCAGGCGGGACAGCCGGAGCGGTCGCGGGGTCCGATGGGGTGGGACCCTGCGCCATCGCCGGGGCGAAGCCCGCACCCAGCAGGGCGATGGCAGCGCTTGTCGTGATGAATCCGCGCACACAGGACACGGTAGCCGAGCACCCCGCGCATCCACCGGAGCCGGGTTCGGCCCCGCCATGCGATCATGCAGTCATGTATCCCGCCGTCAGCGGCACCCTCCTCCCCGCCGCGACGGGCTTCTTCGCCTCCATCGGCGACTGGGCCGCGGAGTACGGCTACATCACGATCTTCCTCGTGGTGGCAGGTGACGGAATCATCCCGATCCTCCCGGGCGAGACCTCCATCATCGCCGGCGCGGTGTTCGCCGCCCAGGGTGACCTGACGCTGTGGGCGGTCATCGCCGTGGGGGCCGCTGGCGCCGTGGTGGGTGATTCCATCGCCTACTGGGTGGGGCGCGCCGGTGGCCCGTGGATACGGCGCGCGCTCACGCGCGTTGCCGGGGAGAACCGCACCCGGGCGGCCGAGGGCATGGTGCGACGCCAGGGCCCCGCGCTCGTGTTCACCGGGCGGTTCCTGCCGGGTATCCGCATTGGCATCAACATCGCCTGCGGCGCGGGCCAGATGTCCTACCGGCGCTTCCTGATGTTCGACGCCCTCGGCGCGGTGCTGTGGTCCACGCAGGCGGCACTGATCGGCTACTTCGCCGGGCGGGCGTTTGCCGACCAGATATGGGTGGCGCTGGCCGTGGCGATCGGAGTCGGGATCGCCGTGGGGTTCGTGGTGATCCTCCGGGAGCGGCGCATGGTGGCGCGGCAGGCCGCGCTCGACGCGGAGGAGGCCCGCGCCGAGGCCCTGGCACAGGGCGAGCCGCTCGCCCCAGCAGGCGGTACCCTCCCCGATGAGCCCGCGAGCAGGAAGGCCCGATGACCTACCGCACGCGCACCGCGCTTGCCGTGATGGCCGCGGCCCTCGCCGTGCCGGTGGCACCTGCCCTGGCCGACGGAGGCGGCACGTCGTGGCCGGGCAGCGCCCTGCTCGCGGGACGCTGGAGCGGGACCGCGGCCAGCACGGAAGTGGCGGGCTTCACGTTCCCCGTGTCCGCCGAGGTGCGCGTGGCGCCGACGGGCCGGCCAACGGGCACCGTGGTGCTCGGCGCACCGGTCAACTGCGCCGGCGCCTGGGTGCCCGTATCCACCCGGGGCAGGGTGACCACGTTCTCCGAGCGCGTCCGGCCCACGGGAGACGGCGAGTGCATCGACGACGGAACGGTGCGCCTCTCACCCGCCAGCCGGGGCCGGCTGCGTTACGTGTGGACCAAGGGCGACGCGGGCAGCGTGGCCTACCTCTCGCCCACGGGCGTGTCCGGGGCGTGGACCGGCACGCTCCGGCAGGCGGGTGACCCACCCGTGCCGGTGTCCCTGCGCATCACCGGCGTGCGCGCCGGCCAGATGGAGGGGCGCTCGCGCTACGGCGCCCCGTTCTCGTGCACCGGACGCCTGGTTCCGCGGGGGGCGGGCACGCAGTCGTCGGCCACGTTCACCGAGGTCATCACGCGGTCGGGGAGCGACCGCTGCGTGGGGATCGGCACCATGCGCGTGCGGCTGAGGTCCGACGGGCGCCTGGCCTACCGGTGGACCGGCGGGCGCGTGACGTCCACCGCACTGCTCACGAGGGCGCGATGAGCACCGGCCGCCGGCTCGACACCGACGGGCGATCCCTCGCGGCGCGCATGCCCGACATCGCCGCGGCGGAGCAGGCCGTGCTGGTGGTTGGCAGACCGGTGTGCCCGGCATGCCAGGTGACCGGCGCCGGGCTGGATGCCATCACGCAGGCGCGCCCGGATGTGGTGGTGGCATTCGTGGAGATGTGGGGCCCCGAGGACTGGCGTGCGCGCCACGAGCCGGGGTGGCCCGACGGCGTGAGCGTGAGCCCGTCAGCCGTGCCGGCCGTTGCGCTGATGCGCCGGGGCGAGGTGGTGGCCAGCCGATTCGGCGCCGTGCCCGCGCATGACCTGGACCGCTGGATGTCCGAGCACTTCGGGCCCGCGGAGTCGCCGGTGCCGGAGGGCGTCACGGCGGCCGAGCAGGAGGTTCTCGACCGGACCGCGGCACGGCGCGCACAGCATTCCGCCGTGAAGGGGCGCTGAGCGCCCCGACCATATGGGTGCTCGGGGACCAGCTGGATCCCTCGGGCCCGGCGTTCCGGGGGCACCGCGCGGGCGGGGCGAGGGTGCTGATGGTCGAGAGCGACCATGCCATCCGGCGCCTGCCGTTCAACCGCGAGCGCCGCGTGCTGGTGATCGGCGCGATGCGCCGGATGGCCGACGACCTGCGGGCAGGCGGATGGGACGTCGACCTGCGTCATGCGCCCACCCTGGCGGAGGGCGTGCGCGCGCACGCACGCGAGTTCCGGCCCGACCGCGTGGTGGTGGCGCACCCCACCTCGCGCAGCGGCCTCGCGCTGGTGCGGCGCCTGGGCCACGACCTGCCGGTCCCGGTGGAGGTCCGCGACCCCGTGGGGTTCATCACGCGACCGGGCGAGCTGGCTGTCATCCTCGGACGGCGCCAGCCGCGCATGGACACCTTCTACCGCGAGATGCGGCGCCGTCTCGACCTCCTCATGGCACCCGACGGCACGCCGGAGGGCGGGACCTGGAGCATGGACCGCGAGAACCGGCAGCGGCCGCCGCGCACCCGTGACCTGGGCGTGCCTCCCCCCTGGCTGCCCCGCCGGGACGACCCCCTCGATGCCACGCTGCGAACCGCCTTTGCGGACCTCCCCGAGACCGGCGCGGGCGGCGAGCGCGTCATGGCCGCATCCCGCGCGGAGGCCGAGGCCGCGCTGGACCGGTTCATCGAGCACCGCCTCGCCACCTTCGGGCCGTACCAGGACGCGATGATGGACGACGACTGGGCCATGTCGCATGCGTTCCTCTCCGGGCCCCTCAACCTGGGAATCCTGTCGCCCGAGCGGGTGGCGCGCCGCGTGGCCGACGCCCTGGACGACGGTGCACCCCTGGCGTCGGTGGAGGGCTTCGTGCGCCAGGTGATCGGTTGGCGCGAGTACGTGTGGGGCTGGTACTGGATGCGCACGTGGCGGGGTGCGAATGGCCTGGGTGCAGACGGCCCCGTGCCCGCTGCGCTGCAGGGGGCCCCCACCCGCATGCGGTGCGTGGACGCCACGATGCAGGGCATCCACGCGCGGGGCTACTCGCACCACATCCAGCGGCTGATGGTGCTGGGCACGCTCATGTTGCTGCGCGGAACCCAGCCCTGGCGGGCACTGCAGTGGTTCCAGGCGTCCCACGTGGACGCATCGGCCTGGGTGATGGCGCCGAATGTCATCGGCATGGCGCTGTACGCCGACGGCGGGCGCATGATGACCAAGCCGTACGCGGCCAGCGGGGCCTATATCCGGCGCATGGGCAATCACTGCGCGGCGTGCCCGTACGACCCCGGCGCGGCGACCGGCCCCACCGCATGCCCCTTCACCACCCTGTACTGGGACTTCCTCGACCGCCACCGCGGGGCCCTCGGGCAGAATCCCCGCATGTCGCTCTCCATGCGCAACCTGGACCGTCGCGACGACCTGCCCGCCATCCGGGCGCAGGCCCGCGACTGCACGGCCCTCCTGGACGGGGGAGGCGCGTGATGCCCGATGAGATCCGCCGTCGCGGGCGCATCACCACGCGCGGCCCCGGAGCCGAGCGGGTGCGCGATGCCGACCTGTCACTGCTCGGTGGTCCCGAGCCCGACTTCGTCTCGACCGACCCGTGGCGGTCGCTTCGTATCCTCGCCGAGTTCGTCGAGGGATTCGACCTGCTGGCCCGCGTGGGACCCGCGGTATCGGTGTTCGGGTCTGCCCGCACCGCGCCCGACGACCCCGACTACGCGGCCGCCGTGGAAATCGGCCGGCTGCTGGTCCGCGAGGGACGCGCGGTGATCACCGGTGGGGGCCCGGGCCTGATGGAGGCCGCCAACAAGGGGGCCGCCGACGCCGGGGGTCTCTCCGTGGGGCTGAACATCGAGCTTCCCCACGAACAGGGCCGGAACCCCTACGTGAACCTGGGCGTGGACTTCCGGTACTTCTTCGTGCGCAAGACGATGTTCGTGAAGTACTCCGAGGCGTTCATCGTGATGCCGGGAGGGTTCGGAACGCTGGATGAGCTGTTCGAGGCGCTGGTGCTCATCCAGACCGGCAAGGTGCGTGACTTCCCGCTGGTGCTGTACCGCAGCGCGCACTGGCAGGGTCTCCTCGACTGGCTGCGCACCACGACGCTGGGCGAGGGATGGGTGGACGCCGCCGACCTCGATCGCATCCGGATGGCGGACACGCCGGAGGAGGTCGTGCACCACGCCTGCGGGGGCGACACCTCGCCCCCCGGCTAGCCCATTCCCATTCCGGTGGTGCGTTGCGGGCGCGCACCCCCCGGCAGAAAATCGCCGGAATGGCACAGCCGGCCGCTCGAGACACCGATCTCCTCCCCGTATCCGCGGCGGCGCGCCTTCTCGGCGTGAGCGTGTCGTCGCTGCGCGCGTGGGCTGCCGCGGGGCGCGTGCCCCATGAGCGCACACCGGGCGGGCACCGGCGATTCGACCGCGCGGTCCTGCGTGAATGGATGGAGGCGCGCGGAGCACGCGTGCCCGAGCACGATCCATCCCACCCCGTGCACCTGGTGCCGGGTCGGATCACGCCCCGGCCACGCGCCGCCGCCGCCATCGATCGGGCCGCTCCACGGATTGCGGACGAGGCCGCGGAACTCGTCACCGACGGACGTCCCCGCTCAGTACGGATGTCGGGAGCGCTCCGCGCACGCCTGCTCGAGCAGGCGGAGACGCTGGCCCGTGCACTTGCGACGGGTGACCTGGCCCCGTGCATCCGCGAGGCCGAGTGGCGCGCCTACCGCGACGGCGCCGCGGACGTGCCCGCCGCGCGGCCCATGGGCGAGGCCCGCGCCCTGGCCCGGGCCGTGGAGCGCGCGGCCGCCACCGCGGGGCTGGATGACGACGACCTGGCGACGTGCCGCGAAGCCCTCGACCGGCTCACAGCGCATGCCGCTGCGGGACTGGCCGCAGGTCGGCGATCTCGCCGCTCGGCCGGGAATGGACACCGCCATGCCGCGTGAGGCGCCGGGCATGGCGGGAGCCGACTGGCTGCCGATCTCGGAGGCGGCGCGTGCGCTGGGCGTGAGCCCCAGCACCCTGCGCGGCTGGGCGGCCGGGGGGCGGGTGCCCCACGTGCGCACCGCCGGTGGCCACCGGCGGTTCCACCGCGCCGTACTGGCCGAGTGGGTGGCCGGCCGACCACCGGCAGCCCGTTCCCGGGCCGAGCGCAGCACGCACATCGCAGTGGCGCCACAGGCGGCCGACGCGCTGGCCCGGGGCGCCCAGGGCATCGATGGCGCCGGCGATGGCGATTCACGCCAGTGGCTGCACGAGGTGGCCCGGGCCCTCGCCAGCGGGCAGCTGGGCGGCGCGCTGGAGCGGGCGGGGGCACATGGGCGCGCGCACGGCGCGCGCGGGGCATCCGCCATGCAGGCGGTGGCGGACATGGTGGCGATCGAGCGCCGCGTGGATGCCCTGCTGGCCAGCCCGGATCACCGGGTACCCCGCTCCGAGCGCGACCACGCGGTCGCGGTCATCCACCGGCTGGAAGCGCGGCTGCTGGACGGGTGGGCGTCCACGACGCCCGACGGCGCGCCCGGTACCTAGTCCGGAACGGGGGCCCGCACGGGCACGCGGACGTCCTCCAGCGTGCTGCCGTTGCGCCGGACGGCGCGCACGCGCAGGGAGTCGCCGGAGGCATCCACCTCGAGGAAGTGGTGCTCGGCCGTGCACGTGCGGAGGCCGGGGGCCCGCCGCACGCAGGGGTAGAGCCCGGCGCCACCGCCACCGGTGACCACGTAGGTGACCCCCCCCGTCACCATGCGCTCATAGGCATGGTTGTGGCCGCTCAGCACCAGCGACACGCCGTGGCGGCGGAACAGCGGCACCATCAGGCGCTGCTGGGTGCGGCTGGGGGCGTGCAGCCCGGCGGTGTACGGCGGCTGGTGGATGGACACGATGCGCACCGGCTCGGTGGCACGGACGAGGGTGGTGCGGAGGAACCGCAGTTGGGCGCGGGATGACGGGTTGTTGCCATCGAGCACGATCACCCGCACCGGCCCGCGGGCGAACGAGTACCAGCGGCGCGGGCTGGAGAGCCGGGTGGCGGTGGAGCGCCCGCCCAGGTCATGGTTGCCCCACGTGGCGCGCCAGGGGATTCCTGCCCGCAGCAGGCATGCCTCGGGACGGTCGAAGTTCGCGCGGGTGGCCCGTCCATCGGGTGAGTAGAAGTTGTCGCCCGTCGTCAGGATGAAATCGGCGGACCGCACCGCGTGGCTGCGGCACATGCGCCGGCTGATGGCGGCCTGCGCGGCGGTGCCTGCGCCCCAGTCGCCCTTCACCAGCATGCGCACGGCATCCGGCGACTGCGCCGTGGCCGCCGTGGGGGCAACTGCTGCGGCGACGATCGCGGCTCCGAGGACAGCAGGGCGCATCATCCGGCGCATGCTGGCACGGGTGGCCTCAGGCGGCGTGGCCCGGTGTTCCGTCCGACGACGCCCGTGCGCGCAGGCGCGCACGGGCGTCGTCGATGGATTGGGCGACCTGGGCGGGGTCCGGTGCCTGCGCCGAGAGCGCGCGCACCGGACGCGCCGGCCTGCGGGCCGCGAAGGCGGCGGCACCGGCGGCGCCCGCGGACACGAGCGAGGCGATGCCGAGGAAGGTGCGCATGGGGCCGGATTCTACGGCCGGCATCCGCTGTCACGGTGCGGCGTGCACGGCGCCACACCCCGTCCCGAACCGGATCGTCGCGCTGTTATAGTCTCCCGCCCTGCCGCGGCCGGGAAGGGCCTTTCCATGGGCCCTGCCCTTCTGCGCGCGACCCGATGGACACCTGAGACCGACACCGGAGGCCCGGCGATCACCCCGTACCAGATCATGATGATCCTCAGCACCGAGGCGGATGGCGAGAAGCACGCCGAGGCCATCTCGCGGGTGCGCTCCCTGGTCGAGGACGCCGGCGGCACGGTGGACGACGTCGCCGAGTGGGGCCGTAGGGCCATCGCCTACCCGGTGCAGAAGCAGTCCGATGGCGTATACGTGATCATCACGTGCCAGACCACCCCCGAGGCCATCGACGAGATCGGTCGCGTGATGGCCATCAGCAAGGATGTGGTGCTGCGCGCCATGCCCTTCCGCCTCAGCGAGGCCGAACTGGCCACCGTGCAGGCCAACGGCGTGCCCGAGCCCGTGGACGAGCGCCCCGAGCGCGAGGAGCGCCCCCGTGGCGGTCGTCGCGGCGGTGGTGGCGGCCGCAGGCGCGACCGCTAGCGACCCGACGAACGACGCCGAGGAGCCACCGTGCCCGCCGACCTGAACCGCGTGACCCTGATCGGTCGCCTTACCCGTGACCCGGAGCTGCGTCACACGCGCGCGGGCGACGCCATCGCGTCCCTGCGCGTGGCGGTGAACGGCCGCGCGCGCGACGAGGGCGGCCAGTGGGTGGACAAGCCGAATTTCTTCGACGTCAGCGTTTTCGGTCGCCAGGCGGAGACCGTGGCCAACTACATGGCGAAGGGCCGTCGCATCGGAATCGACGGCCGCCTGCAGTGGCGCGAATGGGAGGCGCAGGACGGCACCAAGCGCCAGAGCGTGGACGTGGTGGCGAACGACGTGTTCTTCCTCGATTCCCGTGGCGATGGCGACGGCGGAGGCGGCGGTTGGTCGTCGCAGGCCGCGCCGGCGAGCCCGGGTGGCGACCTTCCGGTCGACACCAGCGACCTCTCCTCACCCGCCCCGGCGCCCGTCGGGGACGACGACATCCCGTTCTAGGAAGCAGCTGATGCAGGCAATCCTCATCGAAGACATCAAGGGCCTCGGCGAGGCCGGCGCCGTGGTCAACGTGGCCCGCGGCTACATGCGCAACTACCTCGAGCCGCGCCGGCTCGCGGAGGTTGCCACCCCGGCACGCATCGCGGAGGTGCAGCGCACCCAGGAGCAGCGCGCGGCCGCCCGGGCCAAGAAGCTGACCGAGGACCGCGAGCTGGTGGACCTGCTGGGCCGCACCATCCTCACGCTGAAGGCGAAGGCCGGCGGCGATGGCCGCCTGTTCGGCTCGATCACCTCGGCGGATGTCTCGGAGGCCATCCACGAGGCCCGCGAGGTGCGGATTGACCGTCGCCACATCACGGTGGACCCGCCCATCCGCTCGACGGGCACGTATGTGGTGCCCGTGGACCTGGGCGAGGCGGGCACTGCCGAGGTGAAGACGATCGTCTCCCCGCTGCTCGACGAGTGAGTTCCGACGCCGGAGCGGTCGCGCGCCGTGACGCGGCGCCTGTCGCCCCGGCGCCCGGCGGGCACATCGCCCCGCCGCAGAACCAGGAGGCCGAGCACCTGCTGCTGGCCTCGCTGATCGACGGGCCGCAGAACAACATCGCCGAGGCCATGGCCCTGGTGACCCTCGACGACTTCTACCGCGAGGGCAGCCGGCGGATCTTCAACGCCATCACCGAGCTGTTCGCGGTGGGCGAGCCCATCGAGCCGATCACGGTCATCGAGCAGCTCACGAAGACCGGCGACCTGGACATGGCCGGCGGGCGGGACGCCGTGCTGGACCTGATGACCACGCCGTACATCTCGGCGTCGTACCGGGCCTATGCCGAAATCGTGCGGGACACCGCCACCCAGCGGCGCCTGCTGCAGGTGGGGCAGGAGATCGAGACCCTCGTGGCCGAGCGCGAGGGTGAGACGACCGACATGGTGCAGCGGGCAGAGGACCTCATCTACGACCTCACGCAGAAGCGCACCCGCGGCGACTTCGTGGGCACCGACGCCCTGGTGATGAGCAGCATGGAGCGGCTGGTGGCCGCCAGCGAGCACGGCTCCGAGGTGACCGGCCTGCCGACGGGCTTCGAGGACCTGGACCGGCTGACGGGGGGCTTCCGGCCATCGAACCTGGTGGTGGTGGCCGCCCGGCCATCGATGGGCAAGACGGCGCTGGCCCTGTGCGTGGGTGAGCACGTGGCCCTCACCGAGGGCAAGCCCGTGGCCATCTTCAGCCTCGAGATGAGCGGCGAGGAACTGACCCAGCGCATGCTGTGCTCGGTGGCAATGGTGGACGCCTCGCGCATGCGCAGCGGACGTCTGTCCGCCGATGACTGGCCACGCGTGAGCCAGGCGGCGGACCGGCTGTCGAAGGCGCCGATCTTCATCGACGACTCCGAGGGCATGACCGTGACGGAGATGCGCACGAAGGCGCGCCGGCTGAAGGCCCGTGCGGGGGACCTGGGGCTGATCATCGTCGACTACATCCAGCTGATGGAGGGCGCTCCCAACCTGAGGCGCCGTGACGAGAACCGCGTGCAGGAACTCTCGGCGATCTCGCGCGGCCTCAAGATGATGGCCCGCGACCTGGACGTGCCGATGATCGTCGTGTCGCAGCTGAACCGGTCACCCGATGCGCGCAATGACAAGCGTCCGATGCTGTCGGACCTGCGCGAGTCCGGCGCCATCGAGCAGGACGCCGACATGGTGCTGCTGATCTACCGTGACGATTACTACGAGCCCGATAGCGAGAGCAAGGGTATCGCCGAGGTCAACGTGGCCAAGCACCGAAACGGTCCGACTGACCGCGTGAAGCTGGCCTTCATGGGGACCTACGCCAAGTTCGCGAGCCTGGCCTCGGACCACGACGGCAGGTAACGCGCCTCCCCGCAGGTGCAGCGCGCGGTCCGTCCGGTGCCTGCCCGAAAAGACAGGCAGCCCCCGGTCCCACGGTCGTTTCGCCCTGATGCGCAACGCGCTTCACTTCGGTGTGCATTCCTTTCGACCAGCCCGGAGGATCCCCGATGACCAGCACCGTGCCCCCCACCCAGGCAACGACCGGGCTGCGGACCGACCAGCTCATCCGCGTGGCGATCGTCGATGAGTTCCCCGGGCATGTGGTGGGCATTGCGCAGGCCATCGACCGCTCTCCATCGCTGGAGGTGGTCGCGACCGCGTCGAGCGGCGCGGCGCTGCTGCAGCGGATCACGGAGACGACTCCCGACGTGGTCATCATCGAGCCATGGATGAGATCAGGGGACGGCGTGTCGTGTATCAGCCGGATCGCGCAGGAGCACCCGGAGATCACGATCATCGCGCTATCGCGCATGTGGGACGACGACCACTCATCCGAGAGCCGCATAGCCGGCGCGGCCGCGCACCTGCCCAAGGAGACGGACCTCGAGGACCTGCCGGCGCTGATCCGCCAGGTGGTGGCCGGCGCCGAGGTACGGCCTGCGGCGCAGGGCACGACCTCGCGGTCGTCACTGCTCACCGAGCGCGAGCGCGAGGTGCTGCGCCTGGCCGCTCGCGGACAGTCCAATGCCGACATCGCGCACACGCTGTTCGTGACCGAGCAGACGGTGAAATTCCACCTCTCGAACATCTACCGCAAGCTGGGCGTGCATAACCGGACAGAGGCCAGCCACCGGGCCGCCCAGGCGGGCATGCTCGGCTAGGTGGGGGTTACCCCTCCGATCAGCGTCCCGGCAGACGCCAAGCCCCTCGTGGGCGGTAACTTCTCCCCCGATCCCCCCGGGAGCAGACGCATGAAGCCGATCGGAGTCGCACTGCTGGATGAGTACCCGCTGTGGGTCTCAGCCCTGGCAGACCTGGCCGGCCGCGATCCGTCACTGCGCGTGGACGTGACGGCGTCGAGCGGCGAGGAACTGGTCGCACGGTGGCAGGAGAGGCCGTGCCCGATCGTGATCGCCGAGCCATGGCTCCGCAGCGATGATGGGCTTGATGCCATCAGGACGATCCTCGGGATCGACCCGGCCGTGACGGTCATCGCGTTCTCGCGCGTCTGGGACAATGGGCATGTGCAGCAGTTGCTCGACCTCGGCGCACGGGCCTATGTGCCCAAGTCCACGCCCATCGACCAGTTGCCCGGCATCATCGGGACTGCGCGCCAGGGCCTCATGACGGCGCCCATGCGTGCAGCGGGTGGGAGCGCATCGGGGCTGACCCCACGCGAGATCGAGGTCCTCCGACTCGTCAGCCTCGGGGAGGGCAACGATGCCATCGCGCGCGCCCTGCGCATCACCGAGCGGACCGTCAAGTTCCACCTGCAGAACGCGTACCGGAAGCTCGGAGCACGCAACCGCACCGAGGCGGCCGCGCTGGCGCGCCGCGAGGGCGTGATCTGATGACGACCGGGACGATCAGCATCAATTCCGCCGGCGTCATCACCGCGTTCGACCCGGGTGCCGAGGATCTACTGGGCCGCCAGGCCGCCGAGGTGGTGGGTCGCCCGATGGCCGATCTGGTGATCCCTGAGCCCCTCCGCCGGGCGCACGAGGACGGCATGGCGCGGTTCCTGCGCACGCGCGAGCCATTCCTCATCGGGCGCACCGTCGAGATCGCCGCTCTCCACTCCAGCGGGTCGGTGATCCCCGTCGAACTCTCGCTGCGCATCGATTCGGAGGACCCGCTCCTCATCACCGGCGTCCTCCGCCGGATCAGCTCCAGCGCGCCCTGACGCACAGCAGGGAGACGCGCTCTCCCGATGATCCTGCGCGCAGTCCTGCGGGTCTCGATTGTGCCGATCACTACATGCTTTACGGCATGACCGTTCAGGTCCTGTCCAGGTCCTCGGAGCCCTCGGTTGGCCGCATCAGGCAACCCGTTCACCGGGGTGCCTTCCTCAGACATCGAAAGGACCTGAAGCGGCTGACAACCAGTTCGCCGTTTCGTACGTGCCCAGCATGGAGACCGGCGAGATCCCGCCGTCCCCCGTCGATCGTGACGAGAAGACGGCCTTCATCTACAGCCTCGTTGACCCGATCTGGGACATCGACACGCTGCCGCTGACCTACACGAACTCCCGTTGGTCGGCGTTCTTCTACCGCGTGGACGAGAAGCGCCTGCGCCGCGTCATCCCCGACTGCATGGACATCGAGGACGACATCGTCGAGCACTGGTACGTGGACCACCGCAACACCATGCTCGGTCCGTACGGCGAGTGGGGCCTGACGGTCGCCTGCTCCCACAAGGCCGGCGATGGCAAGACGTACTACGGCGGGTACTACCCGTACATGTACCTCACCCAGGACGCGGCGGTGTTCGCCGGCCGTGAGCCCTTCGGCTTCCCGAAGAAGATCGCCTACATCGTCACCCAGGAGCACGGTGGCAAGGAGGACGATGGCTACGGTGGGTTCGGCAACGACTACTTCAACTTCACCATGGAGCGTCGTGGCTACCTGCTGCACACGGCCACCGGTCGTTACGACGACGCGGAGCTGTCGGCCAAGCCGGTCTTCTACGGGGATCCGAACTACGGGCGCATGAACCTGCGTCTCATCACGGACCCCTCGCTGAAGAGCACGAAGTGGGACCTGACGTACCTCCCGTCGGAGGTCACCAAGGCGACCGCGGCAGCCATGGGCCGTCCGGAGACCGAGGGTCAGCACCGCTTCCAGCTGAAGCCGGAGACCATCCGCACCGCTTCGGCGGGCGCGATCCGCTCCTGGGCGCTTCAGGCGACCCCGTGGGACAACATGGGCGCCATGCTGCCGGTCAAGGAGCTCATCGGGCTCATGTCCTACAACTTCGACCTGATCATCCCGGGTGCCGACACCATCTGGACCCGGACGGTCGAGCGTACGGACGA
>JAUROO010000065.1 GCA_030829765.1 Miltoncostaeales bacterium
CCCCAGGCGTGCGCCCCGGCGTGGGCGTCGCGCAAAGGCCGCGGCGTAGCGGATGGATGCGGCCGAACTGGAGCGCCTCATGGCGCTGCTGCGGGTGCCCAGCATCAGCGCCAGCCCCGACCACGCGGACGACATGCAGCGCGCGGCGGGGATGGTGGCCGACGAGGTACGCCGTGCCGGCGGATCCGCTGAGGTCGTGGTGACATCCGGGCACCCGCTGGTGGTGGGGGAGGTGCCGCCCAGCGATGGAATGCCGGACGCACCCGCGGTCGCGATCTACGGGCACTACGACGTGCAGCCGCCGGGCGATCCGGCCCTGTGGACCAGCCCGCCGTTCGCGCCCGAGGTGCGGGACGGCAATCTCTACGCCCGCGGGGCGAGTGACGACAAGGGCAACCTGTTCATGCTGCTGGTGGCGGTCCAGCGCATGCGCGCCGCCGGCCGCCTGCCGGTGCGGGTGCGCGTGCTGGTGGACGGCGAGGAGGAGAGCGGGGGGCACTCGGCCGTGGACTGGGTGCGGGGTGAGGCCGATCCGCCGCGCGCCGCGATCATCTTCGACTCGCCCATGATCGGGCCGGGCCGTCCGGCGGTGTGCACGGGCCTGCGCGGCCTGGCGTACTTCCGCGTGCGCGTGCGTGGCGGCAAGGCCGACCTGCATTCGGGCATGCACGGGGGCGCGGCGCTCAACGCCACTCATGCGCTGGTGCAGGTGCTGGAGTCGGTCCTGCCGCGGGACGGCCGCGTGCCGCATCCGCTTCTGCAGGGGGTCGCGCCGCCCTCACCAATGGAGGAGGCGGCATGGGAGACGCTCCCGGCGGGGGACGGGGTGCTCGCTGCCGCGGGCGGGCGCCCCGCCGACCCGCGTGCCGCTGCCGAGTACCACCTGCGCACCACGATGCTGCCGTCGCTGGATGTCCATGGCCTGCGCGCCGGCGACTCCTCGCTGGTGGCCACGGTCATCCCGGCAGTTGCCGAGGCCACGCTCTCGTGCCGCGTGCCGCCGGGTTCCGACGCCACCGCACTGGCCGCAGCCCTTGAGGGCATGCTGCGCGATGCCTGCCCGCCGGGCGCCGACATCGAGGTGGAGGGCCTGGGCGTGGCGGGGTCGAGCCGCCTGGACCCGGCGGACCCGGTGATCGCAGCGGCCATGCGGGGCATCGCGGATGCCACCGGGCTGCCCGTGACGCCCGTGGGCATCGGCGGCAGCATCCCTGTGGTGGCCGAGATGGCGGCGCGTGGCACGTCGGTGGTGCTCACCGGGTTCGCGCTGCCCGACGATGGCTACCACGCGCCCGATGAGCACCTGCGCGTGGAGCATCTCGCGCTTGGGGTGCAGGCCGCCGAGGGCATCCTCGCGGCGCTCGCCAACCTGCCCTGACACCCGCCCCCAGCCCGCGGCCGTGCGGTCGGGGTGCGACGTGTGCGATGTACCCTCCGGCGGCCAACGATTCGAACAGGGAGTTCTGATGGCGAAGCTGTGGGGTGGGGAGACCGACAAGGCGGTCGACAACTTCCCGATCTCCGGGGAGACGATTCCCCTTCCGGTCATCCACTGGCTGGGTCGCATCAAGGCCGGTGCGGCCCGGGCGAACGCCCAGCTGGGCCTGCTCGACAAGGGCGTGGCCACCGCCATCGCCGAGGCCGGCATGGGCGTGGCGCGCGGGGAGTTCGACGACCAGTTCCCGGTGGACGTGTTCCAGACCGGCTCGGGTACGTCGAGCAACATGAACACCAACGAGGTCATCGCCAAGGTGGCATCGCGCGAGATCAAGGGCGTGAAGGTGCACGCCAACGACCACGTGAACATGGGGCAGAGCTCCAACGACGTCTTCCCGTCGGCCGTGCACCTCGCGGCCCTCGACGAGATCAGCCACAAGCTCATCCCGGCCCTCGAGGCACTTGAGAAGTCGTTCGCCGCGAAGGCCAAGGAGTTCAGCGGCCTGGTGAAGGCCGGCCGCACGCACCTGATGGACGCCGTGCCCGTGACCCTGGGCCAGGAGTTCGCCGGGTACGCCGCGCAGGTGCGCCTGGGCACGCAGCGCGTGAAGGCCATGCTTCCGCGCCTCGGCATGATCCCGCTCGGTGGCACCGCCACCGGCACCGGCCTCAACACGCATCCGAAGTTCGCGAAGATGGTGCGCGAGATCATGGCGAAGGAGACCAACCTCAAGATCTCCGCGCCGGCCGACCCGTTCGAGGCCCAGGCCAACCGCGACGGCCTGGTCGAGGCCTCGGCCGCGCTCAAGATGGTGGCCGTCTCGCTCACGAAGATCGCCAACGACCTCGCATGGATGGGCTCCGGCCCCCGCTGCGGCCTGGGCGAGATCTTCCTGCCCGAGCTGCAGAAGGGCTCGTCGATCATGCCGGGCAAGGTCAACCCGGTCATCCCCGAGGTGGTCATGCAGGTCGGCGCCCAGGTGATCGGCAACGACACCGCCATCACGGTGGCGGGCACGCAGGGCAACTTCGAGCTGAACGTGCGCATTCCGTTGATGGCGCGCAACCTGCTGCAGTCGGTGGCGCTGCTCACCAGCACGGCCACGGTGTTCCGCACCAAGTGCGTGGACGGCATCGAGCCGAACCTGGAGGGCCTGCTCGGTCACGCCGAGGGCACCCTGGCCGCGGCGACGGCCCTCAACCCCTACATCGGGTACGACCTCGCGACGGACATCGTTAAGGACGCCACGGCCTCCGGCCGCTCGCTGCGCGAGGTGGCCCGCGAGAAGGGCGTGGACGAGGCCACCCTCAACAAGGCGCTCAACCTGAAGAAGATCGCCAAGGGCGGGATCATCTAGTCCCACCCCTGTGCCAGGCACATGACCATCCGCGCAGCGCGAAAGTCCCTGCTCGGGACGGTTATGTGCCTGGCACCAATGGGCGCCGCCCGGCCGTTGCGGGCGGTTACGTGCCAGGCCCCGGGGTGATCGGGGCGGCGCTCAGGCCACCGGATTGCGCTGGTGAGTCAGCGCCTGCGGGCGCGCGGGGGCGCGGCAGTGGCGCGGACCTCGGCGGCGAACTCCGCCGCCGCACCGCGGATGATGTCGCGCACGTTTGCGCGTGGTGCCACGAAGGGCGGCGGGTCGGGCAAGAGCCCGAAGAGGTCGGTGCTCACCAGCACCTGGCCGTCGCACTCGCCTCCGGCGGCGATGCCGATGGTGGGCACACCGACCGCGTCCGTCATTCGCTCGGCGGCGTCAGCGTCGACGCACTCGATGACGATGGCGAAGCACCCGGCGTCGTCGAGGGCGCGGGCGTCGTCCACGAGGCGGTCGGCCTCCTCGGTGGACTTCCCGTGCTTCCGGTATCCGCCCTCGGCCGTCTGGGGCAGCAGTCCTACATGGCCCATTACAGGGATGCCGTCGGCGATGATCGCCATGACCTGCGGTACCAGGGCACCCTCGAGCTTCACGGAGTGCGCGCCGGCGGCGATCAGCGCGCGGGCGGTGGCCACCGCCGCGTCTGGATCCTCGTAGGTGCCCGCGGGCATGTCGCCCGTGATGTGGGTGCGGGTGGCCCCATTGGCCACGGCGCACACGTGGTGCACCATCATGTCCAGCGTCACCGCGCGCGTGGAGTCGTAGCCCAGTTCCACCTCGCCCAGGCTGTCGCCCACGAGGATGATGTCCAGCCCCACCTGGTCGAGCGCCAGGGCGGTGGGGTAGTCGTACGCCGTGAGCATCGCCAGTCGGCGCGTGCCCTTCAGCGCACGGATGTCGCCGGCGGCGAGGATGGCTATTCGACCTCCCACATCACCGGCACCATGTCCTCCACGAGCTCCGTGACCTCGTTGCGGGAGTTCAGGTGCACGACGGTGGGCTCATGCCCATCGGCCAGCTCAGCCTCCTCGTACTCGGCGTACGTGAGGATGATGACCAGGTCGCCGGGGTGCGCCAGGCGGGCCGCGGCACCGTTCAGGCAGATGTCACCGCGTCCGCGCGGGCCGTCGATGGCATAGGTCTCGAAGCGCGCGCCGGTATTGATGTTGAGCACCGACACCTTCTCGTACTCGCGGATGTCCGCGAGGTCGAGCAGGTCGCGGTCGACGGTGATGGAGCCGACGTAGTTGAGGTTGGCGTCGGTCACCGTCGCGCGGTGGATCTTGCTCTTCAGCATCGTGCGTGCTCGTGGCACGGAAGTCCTCCGTTGGGTGGGTACGGGCAGCTCTCGGTTGTCGATCAGCCGTGCGGGTCCGACCCGCGCGGCAACGCACAGGAGGGACGGGCCCTCCAGGCGGTCCTGCTGGGCAAAGGTGTCCGGGTGGACCACCGTCGCGTACTCGGGCGCGCACCGCGGCTCGGCATCCAGCACCGCCATGGCCGCGGCCTCGATGCGCCGGGCATCGCATTCGCCCTCCTCGGCCAGCGCCGCTGCGGCGGCGAGCGCGCGCGAGAGGGCGATGGCGGCGGCGCGGTCCTCCGGACCGAGGTAGGCATTGCGGCTGCTCATCGCGAGGCCATCGGGCTCGCGGACGATGGGCGCCACGATCATCTCGATGTCGTCCAGGTGCATGTCCGCCATGAGCCGGCGGATCACTGCCACCTGCTGGGCGTCCTTCTGGCCGAACACCACACGATCCGGCCTCACCGCGGTGAGCAGCTTGGCCACCACCGTCGCCACCCCCGCGAAGTGGTGCGGACGGATCGCGCCCTCCAGCACGTCGGCCGGGCCCCACACCGTGACCTCCGTGGCGAAGCCGGTGGGGTAGACGTCGTCCACGGATGGGGCCCACACCAGGCGGGCGCCGGCCCCGGCGGCCAGCGCCAGGTCGCGCTCCTCATCGCGCGGGTAGGCGGACAGGTCCTCCGACGGGCCGAACTGCGTGGGGTTGACGAACAGCGACACCACCACGGCGCTGCCGCCCTCGCCGGCGCAGCGCATGAGCGAGAGGTGCCCCTCGTGGAAGGCCCCCATAGTGGGCACCAGGGTCACCGATCCGTGCCGCTCCCGTAGTTCCTCCACTGCGGTGCGGAGTTCGGGGACCGTGCGGACCACGGCGGGCCGCGGCGGTGACGGGTGGGATGCGCTCTGTGGCTCGGTCATGGTCGATTGGCGCAGGGCGGCAATCCCGCGATTCGGGGCGGGATACGCCGATCCGGACCTGCTCCGGTCCCCGACGCGGGGTACCGGGCGTGACGCCGTGATCGACTTGGGAATCTAGACCCCTCGCACCCGGTGTAACAAGGGCCGGCGTGCGGGCGCCGCGGCCGTCCGGGCTCGCTTATAGCGTGGATCCCCGATGAGCGATGCCGCGGTGCGCGCCCAGGCGCTCGAGAGGTTGGCGGAGCACCTGCGCGGGTGCACGCGTTGCCCCCTGCACGAGGGGCGCACCACCGTGGTGGTGGGCGATGGCGACCCCGATGCCGACCTGATGTTCGTGGGGGAGGCGCCGGGCGCGAACGAGGACCGCACCGGTGTGCCCTTCGTGGGCCAGGCCGGCAAGTTGCTGGACGGCCTGCTGGAGGGCATCGGACTGTCGCGGGGCCAGGTCTTCATCGCGAACGTGCTCAAGTGCCGGCCCCCCGGCAACCGTGATCCGCGCCCCGAGGAGATCGACGCCTGCCGTGGCTACCTGGAGGAGCAGGTGGCCCTGGTGAGGCCGGCGGTGGTGTGCACCCTCGGCAACTTCGCCACCAAGTTGCTGTCGGGTCGGCCCGACGGCATCAGCACCGTGCATGGGCGTCCGCAGCCCGCGGAGTTCGGTGGTGCGGGCGTCACCCTGTATCCGGTGTTCCACCCCGCAGCGGCGCTCTACACGCGCGCCATGCTGAGCAACCTGCAGGAGGACTTCGCGCGCATGTACAACGTCGCGCAGGCGCTGGCCGGGCCGACGCTGGCGTGCTGCGCGAACTCGCCGCTGCTGTTCGGCAAGCGGCTGTGGCGCGAGACACGGCTGGCGCTCTTCCAGCAGTCGCTGGACACCCGCCGCGAGGAGGTCCACCAGCGCGACATGCAGCCGCGCGTGAGCTTCGGCACCGCGTGGGTGAAGGACTCCGTGCTCGAGCTCTACCGAGAGGACATCGGCCGCTTCCGGCCGCTGATCGGTGCCGACGAGTACGAGGACCCCTTCGAGGCGCTGGACGCCGGGCGCGCGCCCTCGCTGTTCGCGCTGCGCCTCCACA
>JAUROO010000066.1 GCA_030829765.1 Miltoncostaeales bacterium
CCGCACTCGCCGCGGCGGCGCTCACCGCGCCGCTCGCGATTGGCGCCGCTCCGGCTGCAGGGGCGGCGGAATCGGCGACGGCCGGCAACGCGCAGGCGTCGTGGGGGGTCGCCGAGGTGCTCGCGAGCCCGCCGGGGGACCTGCCCGCGCGGATGTCGGCCCGGGTGTTCCGGCGCATGTCGCTGCTGTACGAGACCGACGATGGCGTGCGACGCATCCTCGGGGGCTCATCCACGATGCAGATGCTGCCGTGGATCTTCCGTCTCGAGCCCTCCACCTCCGGACCGGGGGCGCGCGTGGGCGCGGGCAACGACCAGCGCATGGTGAAGGTGAACGGCGCGGCGCTGGCGCGCGAGAGCAGCGCCGGCATGGCCGCGATGCTCCGGAACGCCGTCAACCGCACATGTACCACCCCGGCCGGGGTGAGCACCTGCACGGCGCATCGCGTGACCGTGGATGAGATCGACTCGCGCTACGGGGGCCGCAACGGGCAGGCGAGCGACGTGGGAAAGCGCCTGCGCGAGGCCATGGTGAGCCTGTCGCGGCAGTCCACCCGCTGGGGTGGCTCATACGCCAGCCGGGTGCACTTCGCGCTGGCCCCGGGGCCGGCCACATCGATCGCCGCGGGGCTGGGCCCGAACCGCGTGCTCGGCCGGAATGGCAAGCCGATCCGCCGCAACTACCGCGACGCCGTGGCCGGAATGGCGCTGGGCGGCGGCGTGTGGATCCAGATGTACCACTACTCGCGAAGCGCCGGGCTGACCGGCTTCACCGCAGCGGAGTGGCGCGATGTGCCCACGGGGGTCGTCAGCTTCCTCCGCGCCGTGCGGAGCAGCCGCAACCCGCTCACCTACGTGCACTTCATGTTCACCACCACCCGGGGCGATGGCCCGCCACCCGGCGAGCCCTGCTCCACGCCGGGGGTCCCCGGGGGCCCCACCGTCCCCGAGGTGCCCGCGTGCGCCCCGGTCGCATCGTCGTGCACGATCCTTCCCTGGGTCAACCGCACCAGCTTCCCCGCCTACGGACGCGCCCTGGTATCAGCCCGCGCCCGCGAGGACAACTTCGTCGCCCGGCGCGCGGACGCCCTCATCACGCCGGTCGACCCCGGCAGCCCGCAGGTCATCCGCCAGCCGATGGAGTCCCCCATGGCCTGCCAGTGGGCGCGCGCGCAGTCGGGCTCGGTGAACCTGCGCATCCTCATGAACGGGCCCGGCGCCTATCGGCTGGGTGGAGATCAGGCCACCACATGGGGCATGCTGTTCCGGCAGTTCTTCCTGATCCCATAGGGGGGCCGTGAGGGCACGCGACCTCGGGCGTGGCACAAATGACTGGCTGGCGGACATCCTGGTGCGCCGCCGCATGCTCGGGCCCAGCATCACCCTCTTCGAGGTCATCGCCTGCGTCATCGCGGTCGGCGGCCTGACGGCGCTGAATGAGTGGGCGGTGCCCGAGGGAGTCCCCCTCGCGGTACCCAGCATGGCCGCCACCGCCGCGCTGCTGTTCATCCAGCCCAACCTGACCATCGCGCGCACGTGGAACGCCATCGGCGGACAGACGGTGTCGGCCACCGCCGGCTGGCTTGCCGTGGTGGCACTGGGCGAGGATCACCCCTGGCTGGTGATGGGCGCCGCTGTCGGCATGGCCCTTGTACTGATGTCGATCACCCGATGCCTGCACCCGCCCGGTGTGGCCACCGCCGTGATCATGGTGGGAATGACCGACCCCACCGCATGGCAGCACATCTTCGTGCCCATCGCGCTGGGCACGTCACTCGTGGTGCTGTGGGCATGGCTGGTGCACGGATTCGAGGCCCTGTGGCTGGGCCACGACCCCCGCGAGGTGCCGGCCGAGGACGGCACCCACCACGGGGATGACGCCTAGCCGGCCAGTACCGCGTCCAGCCAGTCGAACATGCGCTGGCCGCGCAGCCGCGGGGCCATGGGCTCGCAGTGCCAGTTGGCGCCCTCCTCCCGCCTGAACCTCACCAACGCACGCGACCGGGCACCGGTGCACAGATCGTGCAGCTCCTGCGACTGCCCCGGCCAGAACTGCTCGTCGTCGGGGCTGGTGATGAGGATGGGCGCACGGATCTGCCCCGCCACGTCGGTCAGGTCCCATGCGCGCAACTCCAGCAGCACCTTCGCAAGCGAATCGGTGCCATAGGGCTCCAGTCGCTTCGCGGCCTCGAGTGCCAGCCCCGGGTCCTGCTTCATGCCCTCTGCCATGTAGGCGTCGAACTCCTGCAGGTCGCCACCGTCCAGCATCTGCAGCATCGGGGGCGGCAGGTGGCGCGTCCAGGAGTCACCCACCCGCACCACGCCGGGGTCCACCATCACGCCGGCCAGCCGGTGCTCGAATGCCGCCGCGCGGGGAACCCAGTAGCCGGCCTGGCTCCAGCCCTGCAGCGCGATGCGCGCGGCGTCCACATCGGCTCGCGCTGAGGCCCAGTCGATGACCGGGGTGATCACGGCCTCCCAGTCGTGCCGGAAGAACAGCCCCTGCTCGTAGAGGGCCTGCCCCTGCCCCGGCCCGTCGAAGATGAGCGCGTGGTACCCGCGCTCCACGGCGTCGAGCGGCGCGGCGGTGAGCATGTCGGTCACCGTTCCGTCGCTGCCGTTCACGCAGATCACCAGCGGCCGGGGGCCGTCTCCCCCTGACAGGAAGTATCCCTGCAGGGCAGTGTCCTCATAGGGGATGGACACGGCCTCCACGGGCGTGGGCCATAGTGCGAACGCCCGGTCGACGGCGTCCCTGTGGCGCCGCCAGGTGGGCAGGGATCGCGAGGGGTCCCGGGTGGCCAGCACGTAGAAGAACGCCGTGCCCATGTAGAACGACGCCCGCAGGTACAGGTCGCGGGCGCTCGCCACATGCCCCGCGGCCTCGGCCTGCTCCGCGGAGTCCCGGCAGGCCTCGCCGGTGGCCATCCACTGGTCGAACCACGAGTCGGCGTCGGCGTCGGCGATGCGCGCCGCCGTGGCCATCACCTCGCCCGCCTCGGCCACGCCGTACGAGGCGCCGCCCAGGGCGATGAGGGTGGCGAACTCGAAACCCGTGGTGGTGAAGAACCTCTGATCGGCCACTGCCGCCTCCTTGCCTCGGGTGCCACGCATGGTGGCAAACACACGGAGCGTAGGATCCGCGCGTGGACGACCTCGATCTCCTTTGCAGGTTCGAACCGGTCCTGAGGTTCAACCGGGTCGAGTTGTTCCTGCCCTCGGACACCGACGCCTACGTGCGTGCGTGCTCGCTGTGGCAGCGCGAGGCCGACGGCGGTGACGTCAAGCTGGCCAACGCGGGCGAGTTGGACCTGGACCTGCTGGCACGCATCGCGCGGGAGCGGCACGCCGACACCCTGCACCTGCTGTACGTGGAGACGCCGCTCACGAGGCGGCAGTTCCATGAATGGAAGGCCTCGGGCCACGGCCCGCGCATGCCGGGGGGCAACCGGTTCTCGCAGGTGGGCATCACCAGCCGCGTCTTCGACGCCCTCTTCCGCCTCACGCTGCTGTTCCGCGGTCGCGTGCCCCGGGGCGCGGTGGCCGCCGGCGAGATCACGTACCGCGAGCAGATCGCGGACGCGGGCACCCCGTACTACGGGCGCGTCATGCACGAGGCCGGCTGGACCATCCTGCAGTACTGGTTCTTCTACCCCATGAACGACTGGCGGTCGTCGTTCCACGGCATCAACGACCACGAGGCCGACTGGGAGAACATCATCCTGTACCTGTCCCCGGACGGGGACGGCGATCTCGTGCCGCGATGGGTGGCGTTCTCGTCCCACGATGCCGAAGGGGACGGCCTGCGACGGCGCGCGGATGATCCGTCCCTTGAGTGGGTGGGCGAGCACGTCGTGGCCTATCCCGGCGCAGGGTCGCACTCGCACTCGCCCGCGCCGGTGGACGAGACCGTGCAGGTGGATCCCCCGATCCTCCGGGGCTTCATCCGCTCGCTGCGCCAGATCTTCCGCGCCATCACGCCATGGCACGACGCCTCGTCGCTGGAGGCGGGGCTCGGCGTTCCGTTCGTCGATTACCACCGCGGCGACGGGGTGGCCATCGGCCCGGGCGGCGACCGCGGCTGGCGCCCGGTGATCATCGACGACGCCACTCCCTGGGTGCGTGACTTCACCGGGCGCTGGGGCCGCGACTCGCGCGATCCCTTCGGTGGCGAGTCGGCCCCCACCGGGCCGAAGCACGAGCGCGATGGGATCGACCGCGTGCGGTGGGAGGACCCCCTCGGCTGGGCGGGGCTGCAGAAGGTGAGCCCCGAGCCCGGCGCCGCTGCGGCAGCCATCGTCGTGCGCCGCGAGGCCGTCGAGGCCCGCATGCGCGACATCGACACCGAGATGCAGGAGGAGCGCGAGCAGGCCCGGCGGGAATCCGCCGAGGTGCGCGCCCTGGCCGCCGACGCGTCCACGCAGCACCTCAGGGATGAGCGCGCGCGCGATCTGGGCGCCCGCGACGATGCCATGCGCGACCTGCGGGCGGAGCGCCGCCGCCTCACGGCCGAGCGCGACGCCCTGGACATGGCGATGCGGGACGGGCTCGACCCCGAGCCCCCGCGGGCGCACCTCAGCGCCCGGGCCGCCGAGGCGGCACCGGACGGGGACGACGCCCCGAAGGTCCGCAGTCGCGTGCTGCGCGTGTGGGCCGCCATCAGCACGCCGCTCATCATCGCCATCGTCGTGTGGCTGCTGGTGGGCAACGACACCGGGTACTACTGGGTGGGCGCCGCCGTCGGGGTGCTCGTGGTGGTGGGGTTCGAGTCGCTCGCCCGCGGCCGTCTGCTGGCGTTCGTGGGCTGGGCCATCATCGCGGTGGTGGGCACGACCATCGTGATCGGCATGGTGCGGGAATGGCGCCTCACGCTCGCGGTGCTGCTGCTGGTCGGCGCCGTGGTACTGCTGGCGCAGAACCTGCGTGAGCTCCGCTCGGACGGGTAGCGCCCGTTCCTTCCCCGCGCGGGGGGAGATGCAGGACGCGTTGCGAATCCCCCGGACATGTTCCGGCACGACCCCCGGCCCGCGTCCACGGGTCTAGCCTCATCCATCCCATGACGTCCCATCGTCGCTCACCGCGGCGCCGCGCGATCGTCACCACGACCCTCGCGGCGCCCCTCATCGCCATCGGCTCGCTCACGGCCGTGGCGCTCGCCCAGCCCGCGCCGGACGCGGCCGGGGCCACGGTGGATGCATCCGCGTTCCGATTCGCCGAGACGCCCGCGCGCGACCTGCGCCGGGCACGCGCGTGGTCCGGGCCCACCGATGCCGCGTCACTGGCGCGCGATGCCACGCGGCGCGACCTGATGGTGCTGATGGAGCGCGTGGTGCGCATGCCGCGCGGACGTCTGGGCACCAGCTGGCGTGACATCGCACCGGACGACCCGCAGGGCCGGGCAGTGCGGCATGCCGTGGCGCGGAGGTTCCTCACCGCGCCGGGCGGTGCCGTGGGCCTGGACCAGCCGCTCACCGGAGCAGATGCCAACCGGGCGTGGACGTACGCGCTCGGGATGAAAGGTGCCGTGGCGCGCATGGCGCGCTTCCGCGATGGCGCAGGGCGCCGCTACTCACTGCCCGACGGGTTCGCGACGTCCATCGTCGCGCGCGAGGCAGGGCTGCGGCGCAACTACCCCTCGTCCGACGACGTACTGGAGCGGCACGACTCCCAGCCGCTGCGGTTGGCCGACCTGGTGCTGATGGCCGACCGGGCACGCGGCATCCGTCGTGCCGGGGTGCCGTCCTCGGTGCGCGCCCTGCAGCGATTCCGCATCCCGGCGGTCGACCCGCAGTTCGTGCCCACCATCCAGCGGGCGCTGTCGCAGGTGGGTAACCCCTATGTGTGGGGCGGGGAGTGGACCGACACCAACTCGCCGCTCGACCCCCAGGCGGCCGGCGGGTTCGACTGCTCGGGCCTCGTGTGGTTCGTCTGGCACACGGGCGACCGCGCCGTCGAGACATCCATCAACACCCCCAGCGGGCGCACCACCTACACCATGAACGTCGGCAACCGCGGCCGACGCATCGCCTGGCAGCGCGCCCAGGCCGGTGACCTGGTGTTCTTCGGCGACCGCGGGCGGAAGACCCCGCTGGCGCAGGCGTCGCACATGTCCATCAGCCTGGGGAACAAGTGGATCATCCACTCCTCCGGCGGGCGTGGCGGGGTGAGCATCAGCTGGCTGCCCACGTACTGGCCCAAGGGACTCATGAACGCGCGCACCTTCCTGGTGGGGAATGGCGTGCCCACCGCCCCCGACGCCCCGGAGAGCGGTGCGCCCGCACCCGCCACTCCCGTGGCCGCCGAGCCCGTGACGCCCGTGCCGCAGCCGCCGGGTGCCTCCGCCCCGCAGGCACCGGCGCCCGTGCCCGCCGCGGGCGGATCGCAGGCCCCGCAGCCCCCGGCCTAGGAGGGCAACGGGGCGAACAGGTAGTGCGACACCATGAACTCGTCGCCGCCCCGATATCCCCACAGGCCTGCACAGGCCAGGAAGAACAGCCGCCAGCGCCGGAACCAGCGCTCGCCCTCGCCGGGGTGATCGCGCTCCATGATGCGCACCACCTCGTCGCGGTGCGCCACCAGGTTGTCGTCCCAGTGCAGGGCCGTGCGGGCGTAGTGGCGGCCGGAGACCCGCCAGTGGTCCACCACGGCGAACGTGCCCGCCGCGGCATGGATCAGCAGGTCGTCCGACGGCATGGTGCCGCCCGTGAAGAAGTGCCGGCCGATCCAGTCGGCGCGGTCATCCTCGCTGAACTCGAACGCCACGTCGCGGTGCGAGAACACGTGCACGAAGAACAGCCCATCCGGCCTCAGCCACCGGCGGATGCGCGCGAACAGCGCCGGGTGGTTCTTCACGTGCTCGAGCATCTCCACGCTCACCACGCGGTCGTACGCGGCGGGATCGAGCTCGAGCCCCGTGACGTCGGCGGTGACCACGGTGACGTTGGCCAGCCCGCGCTCGCGGGCGCGCGCCTCGATGTGCACACGCTGGCCCGCGGAGTTGCTCACGGCGGTGATGCGGCTGGCCGGGTAGCGCTCGGCCATCCACAGGGTCAGCGATCCCCAGCCGCACCCGAGCTCCAGCACGTCCTGGCCATCCTCCAGGAGTGCCCGCTCGCAGGTGAGCGCGAGCATGGCGTCCTCGGCCAGCGCCAGGTCGTCCACACCGGTCGGATACAGGCACGACGAGTACTTGAGCCGGGGGCCGAGGCACAGCTCGAAGAACTCCGCGGGCACCTCGTAGTGCTGGGCGTTGGCGGCATCGGCGCGCACCGCCACCGGCGCCTCGGCCAACCGCGTCCGCAACTGCCGCGCGCGCTCGCTCATCGCGTCGGCGCCGCCACGGCGCTCGCGGCGCAGGCGGGTGGCCACCCGCGCGCGGATGGCGGCCAGCAGCAGGGGGCGCGGGACGTCGTGGTCCTCGACCGCGCGGATGTACCAAGGCTCCACACTCCGAGCGTATCCGGCCGCGGCGTGCGATTCTGCCCCCATCGGATACGGCGCCATCATGCTCACCTCGGCGATCGTCATCGTGGCGGTCGTCGTCATCACCTGGCTGGTCAGCCTCGTGCTGCGCGACGCCAGCGTGATCGACCCCGTGTGGCCACTGGGTTTCGTGGCCGTCGCCATCACGGCATTCGTCGCCGGCTCCGGCGATGAGGGCCGCCGCCTGCTGATCCTGGTGCTGGTGGCCGTATGGGGCCTGCGCCTGTCGGGATACCTGCTGTGGCGCAATGCCGGGAAGGGCGAGGACTTCCGCTACGCGGCCATGCGCCAGCGGCGTGGCCGGAACTTCTGGATCATCAGCCTCGTCACGGTGTTCCTGCTCCAGGGCGTGCTCATGTGGATCGTGTCGCTGCCGGTGCAACTGGCCGCCGTACCCGACCGCGGCCTGGGCCTGCTGGCGCTGGCGGGCGCGGTGGCATGGGCCATCGGCATGGTGTTCGAGTCGGTGGGCGACTGGCAGCTGGCGCGCTTCCGTGCCGACCCCGGCAACCGCGGAAAGGTTCTCGATACCGGCCTGTGGCGCTACACGCGCCATCCGAACTACTTCGGCGACTTCATGGTGTGGTGGGGCGTCTACCTCATCGCGGCCGAGAGCGGCGCGGGCGCATGGGGGTTCGCGGGCCCGGTGCTCATGACCATCCTGCTCGTGAAGGTCTCCGGCGCGGGGCTCCTGGAGAAGGACATCGGGCAACGACGCCCCGGCTACGCCGAGTACGTGCGGCGCACCAGCGGGTTCCTGCCGCGCCCCCCGCGCCCGTAGCGATCAGTCGGTGGTGACGGTGCCCGGCGGCAGCAGGATCACCGGGCAGGGGGCATGCCGTGCCAGATGGGCACTGAAGCTTCCCACCATCTTCACGGCGCGCGCCAGCGGGTCGCCATGCGAGGCGGCCACGATGGCATCCACGTCGTTGTCCCCGGCCCAGCGCACCACGGCATCGGGCGGCGAGTCGGCATCGTGCGGGTCGAGCATCACCGGCGCGGCACCGGGCACGCCGTCGCACACGGTCTCGAGCAGCGCCTGGGCGATCTCGCGGTGGGCGCCCGAGTTGTCGCCCAGGGGCGACCCGCCGAAGGCAGTGCCGATGGCCGCCAGGAACGACTCGCTGAACGGCGGCCCGCCCAGCACGTGCACCACCGAGATGCGTCCGTCGTCGGCACGCACCGACTCTGCCAGCCGCACCACGGCCTCGGTGGCGGGGGAATCGTCGACGCAGGCGACCACATGCGTGAAGGGGCCGGAACTCACGGCATCAGGGTAACCGGACGGCCCGGGCGTGGCCCCGGGTGGCCCGGGGCACCGGGTAGCATCCCCGGGGATGGGTCTGAGAAAGCGCTTCCTCGTCGTAGTGGTGGGCGTGCCCGGCAGCCCGGCCGAGGCGCAGCGCAGCGAGGTGGGACGCTTCCGCAGCCTCGGCGCGGCCGAGGAGGCCGGGCGCGACGAGTGGAAGCGCATCCTGTTCGTTCATGCCCCGCACGTGGAGCGGTACCGGATCGTGGTGGAGGACGACGGCGTGGAGGTGGCCGATGTCCCCATGCCCGAGTTGCCGGCGGATGCCGCCCCGGGCATCCTCGATGAGACGGTCACGCCGCTCGGCGCGAGCGTCGGGGCACTCGGCGAGCCGATCGACCCCGACAGCGCCGACCATGCCGATGGGGCGGACGCCGCTGGGGAAGCCGGCGAGGAGGGGAACGGCTCAGCGCCGGAGGCCGCGGCAGCCGATTCGGCCGACAAGCCCGCTGTGGCCGACGCCCCGGATGCCGCCGACACCGCCTCCGGCCCGGGATCCGCGCCGGAGGGGATCCAGGCGACCGGCGAGCTCACGGTGGTGCAGGACGAGCCCGACGAGCTTGCCGCAACCGGCGAGCACAAGGGCATGGCGGACGAGGTGGCCGCCGATGACGTGGCCGCCACCGGCGAGGTGCCGGTGATCGCGTCGGCGGAAGACGACGCCCCGGGCAAGGGCGGCGATGGCGACGGCCCACCGCCCGCGCCGCGGCCGGCGCTGGAGGTCGAGGACCCGCCCGACGGCCCGGTGCCCGACGACATCATCCAGCGCTTCGCCCAGATGGTGGAGGCCGAGGAGCAGCGCGCCGCCGAGCGATCGGCCCGCGACCGTGACAACGGGGGCTGATCCCGCAGGGCGCGACCGCGGCCTGGCGCGCCTGTGGGGCCTCGTGGCCCGGGGCGCACCCCCCGACGAGATCGAGACCGCGATCTGCCAGGAGGCGGTGGCACTCACCGGGGCCGCGGATGCCCTGCTCGCCCGCGCGGACGATCCCGGGCCCGACGGGCTCCTCGCCCGCGCGGCGGTGCAGGTGGGACGGGTAGCCGAGGAGGCCTCGGCTTCCGGCACCAGCGCGATGGCGGTGGCACTGGGCCCGGACGGCGCCGGCGACACGGCGCTCGTGGTGCACGCGCCCCCCGGCACATCCCTGAATCCCGCGGCCGCGGAATCGCTGGCGCGGCTGGGGCTGGTCGCCGGCGTGGGGATCGCCGGTGCCCGGGCCGTGGAGCGCACATCCCGGCTCGTGGAGAGCGGAATGGCCATCGGCAGCGGGCTCGACGTGGACCTCGTGCTGCAGCGCCTGGTGGAGTCGGCGCGGCGGGTGGTCGGCGCCCGCTACGCCGCGCTGGGCGTGCTGGACCCCGCCGGGAGCGGCCTCTCCCGCTTCGTGTGGTCGGGCATCGACGACCTGACCGCCATGAACATCGGCCGGCTGCCCGGGGGGCGCGGACTGCTGGGCCGCCTCATCACCGATCCGCGCCCGTTGCGCGTAGATGACATCACCGCGCACGCCTCGTCTGCCGGGCTCCCCCCGGGACACCCGCCGATGCGCACCTTCCTGGGCGTTCCCGTGCGCCTGGGCGACGAGGTGTACGGCAACCTCTACCTCACCGACCGCGAGGGCGGGCCGTTCACCGAGGACGACGAGCGGCTGGCGCTGGTGCTGGCCGCCCAGGCCGCGGTGGCCATCGCCAACTCGCGGTCCGCCGCCGCCGAGCGGGCCCGGCTGGCCGAGTCGGCGGAACTCGCGGCCGCCCGCGAGCGCCAGGAGGCCGCGGCGGAGGGCCACCGGCGCGCAATCCAGGCGCAGGAGGCCGAGCGCACGCGGGTGGCCCGTGAACTGCACGACGAGACCGGGCAGGTGCTCACCGCCGTCGCGCTCGAGCTACGCGCGCTGGAGGAGCACGTGGACGCCGTCGGGCGCGACCGCCTCGCCGCGGCCCGGAGGTCGCTGGCGGAGGCCACGGGGGCACTCCGCGACCTGGCGCTGCGCCTGCGGCCGTCGGGACTCGCCGAGCACGGACTGGAGAGCGCCATCGACCGGCAGGCCGATCGCCTGCGCGAGCAGCCCGGCATGCAGGTGGACGTGTCGGTGGGCGCGCTTCCCGGACTGGGCGACGAGGCCGGGGTCACGATCTTCCGCGTGGTGCAGGAGGCCCTCACCAACATCCAGCGCCACGCGGATGCGCATCACGTGAGCGTGCTCGTGCGCGGCATGCCGGGGCGCGTGCGCCTGGTGGTGGAGGATGACGGCATGGGGTTCGACCCCGCGGCATCCACCGACCGCCTCGGGCTCAGCGGAATCCGCGAACGCGTCGCGCTGCTCCACGGCACGGTCGGCATCGAGTCGTCCCCCGGGCGGGGGACGACGCTGGTGGTGGAGATCCCGGCCTAGACGGGGGCGGCCGCGTCGGCGCGGTCGCGCAGCATCATCATGCGCTCCCAGGCCTTTTCCTCGGCGGCCGCGTGCGAGTCCGCATCGGCGTAGAGGTGCGATCCACGCGATATGGCCAGGTAGTCGGCCTTCGCGCGCTCCAGTTCCTCATGGGCGTTCCGGAACTGATAGGCGACGTCAGCGGTCATCTCGGCAGTCCTCCCGCGTCGGGGTCGTCCATGCCAGAACCATAGTGGCCCGGCCGGACATCACGCAGCAGCACGCGCCGTGCGCGCATGCCCTCCGGACCCACCTCGATCAGCCCCACTGCGGAGGCCCTGTCATCCGGTGTCAGTCCCCTCCGGAAGCGCAGGTAGGCGCGCCCCTTCAGCCCAGTGCGCTCGCTCACGTCGCGCTCCTCGGGGATGTACACGGCGCCCGGCGAGAACACGCGGGTTCCGCGCACCTCGGTATCCACCGGCATGTGCAGATGGCCATGCACGATCATGTCCACGGGGCCGAGTCGGCGGCGCATATGGCGGTGCAGGCCGAGCAGCACGGCGCGGCGCCGGGCGAGGCTCAGCGCCGCCGCGGGCGTCTCGATGGCGCGCGACCGACGCCCGTGCACCAGGCCGATGCGCCGCCCGCGCACCACCACCACGCGCTCGCGGGGGAGATCGATACCCGCCAGGCGGTCGTGGTCCCCCTGCACGGCCACCACCGGGGCGATCCGCCCCAGACGCTCCAGCACAGACATGCAGGTGATGTCGCCCGCATGCAGGATCAGGTCACACCCCCCGAGTGCCGCCGAAACGGTCGCGGGGAGATCGGGAAGGGTCTCGCCGACGTGCGTGTCGGCCACCACGCCGATGCGGACGGGGCCGCTCAGATCGCCATGGCGTGGTACCCGGCATCCACGTGAAGGGTCTCGCCGGTCACCGCGCGGGCCATGTCGGAGCACAGGAACACCGCGGCGTCGGCCACCTCGTCGGCGTCGATCGCACGCCGCAGCGGCGAGCGCTCGATGGCGTTGTCCACCATGTCGCCGAACCCGGGAATGCCCCTCGCGGCGAGCGTGCGCACCGGCCCTGCGGACAGGGCGTTCACGCGCACGTTGTCGGGGCCCATGTCCCACGCCAGGTAGCGCACGATCGACTCGAGCGTCGACTTCGCGACCCCCATCACGTTGTACCCGGGTACCGCGCGCTCTGCGGCCACGTAACTGAGGGTGACGATCGCGCCTCCGCCGGCCTGCCGCATGTGGGGCTCCACGCGCTCCGCCAGGCGCTTGAGCGACCACGACGAGATCTCCAGCGACAACTGGAACCCGTCGTCCGAGACGTCCATGAAGCGGCCGCCCAGGTCCTCGACCTTCCCGAAGGCGACGGCATGGACGAGGATGTCGATGCCCCCCAGGGCCGCGGCCGCGCCCTCCACGGCCGCGTCCAGCTGCGCGGCATCGGTGACGTCCAGCGGCAGAACCGGCACGGGCCCATTTGTGAGCTCGCCGGCGAGCTTCCCGACGTCCTTCTCCACGCGCTCCCCCTGGAAGGTCAGCGCCACGCGCGCACCCTGCGCGTCCAGCGCGCGGGCGATGGCCCACGCGATGCTCCGCTTGTTCGCCACCCCGATCACCAGCGCGCGCTTGCCCTCGACGATCCCGCTCACCGCATCCCCCACGTTCTCCGGCTGACCGCCGCAGGCTAGCCTGCGGAACCGTGCGATTCCCGGGCCGCGCCATGCCAGCCATCCTCGCGGCCCTCGCCGCGCTCCTCCTCGCCACGCTCGTGCTGGCACCGCGCGCGGAGGCCCATGCGGTGGTGAACGAGATCACGCCCGCGGACCGCCAGCGCCTCGATACCGGCCCCGAGGCGGTGACCATCCGCTTCTCCGAACCCGTACAGCTGCTGCGCCCCGAAGACCTCACGGTGGTGGATGCCACGGGCAACCCCGCGGTATCGGGTGCGGGCGAAGTGCTGGCCAACGACGCGTCGGTGGCCGAGGTGCCCGTCGAGCCGCGCCTGCCACCTGGCACCTACACGGTGCGGTGGCGCGTGGTGTCGGCCGACGGCCACATCATCCCCGGGGCCACGGTGTTCGCCGTGGGCGACGTCCCGCTGACGGCGCCGTACCTCGGTGGGCCGGGCGGCGGAACCGGGCCCACCGAGACCAGCGCATGGGCGGTGACCGCGCGATGGGTCGAACTGGTGGGCATCGGTGGCCTGCTCGCACTGCTGCTGTTCCGCGTGCTGGTGTGGCGCGACGCATGGACGCCCGCACCCTCCATGCCAATCCGCGAGCGCGACGCCGCCCTGTCGTGGGGCCGCGATGCCTGGTGGATCGGGTTCGGCGTTCTGGCGCTCGTGGCCCTGCTGGGCGAGGCCGCGGTGCTCGTGGTGAAGACCGCGGGATCGATGGGCACCTCGGTGTGGGCGGCCCTCGGAGACCCCGAGGGCGTGGTGCGCGTGCTGGCCGACACGCGATTCGGCGACCTCCTGCAGGTGCGCACGCTCTCGCTGTTCGTGCTTTTCGCGCTGGGCGTGTGGCGGTTCCTGGCGGAGTACCGCACCGATGCCGCACCCGCGCCCGCCGAGGCGGATGGCGGGCTGCGGCCGATGCTCATCATGCTCGTGCCGGCACTCGTCGCCCTGGGGTCGCTATCGGCACAGGGCCACGCCAGCACCACGGCCATGCCCGCGGTGCAGGTACCGGCCGATGCCCTGCACGCGGCGCTCGCCAGCGCGTGGGTGGGTGGCCTGGCGATCCTCGTGGTGTTCCTGCTCCGGCTTCCGCGGGTGGCGGGCGGCGGCGGAAGGCGCGCCGGGGGCCTCGCCCTCGCGCGCTTCTCGTGGCTGGCGGTGATCGCCGTGGCGCTGCTGGTGGCCTCGGGAATCGTGCGGGCCATCGGCCAGATGTCATCGCCCGCCGACCTCTGGGAGACCCCCTACGGCTGGACGATCCTCGTGAAGGTGGGCCTGCTTGCGGTGGCGACGGTTCTGGGGCTCGACTCCCGGCGCATCGTGGCGGCCCTGCGGCGGCGCGGCGGCACGCCGAACACCGCAACGCTCGCCCGGGTGCGGCGGAATGCCTGGGCGGAGGTGGGGATCACCCTCGTGGTGGTGGCCTTCTCGGCCCTGCTCGTGGGCCAGGTGCCCCCCATCTCGTGACGACGCTCATCCTCATGCGCCACGGGGTGGCCGAGGACGACGCGCCGGGCGGCGATGCCGCGCGGGCGCTGACCGCGCGCGGCAGGGAGCGCGCCGCACAGGCGGCCGCCGGCCTGGTGGCGCTGGGCATGGCGCCGGACCTGGTGCTGTGCAGCCCGCTCGTGCGATGCGCCCAGACCGCGCAGGAGGTCGCAGGTGCCGCGGGGTGCCCTGTGCAGCACGACGACCGCCTGGCCCCGGGGATGACCACCGACGCCCTGCTCGACGCCGTGCTGGAGCATCCGGGTGCCGGGGTGGTGCTGGCCTGCTCGCACCAGCCCGGCCTGAGCTACGCGCTGGCCGACCTCACCGGGTGCGGGATGATCGCCTTCCGCCGCCCCGGTGCGGCGGTGGTGCGCATGGGTGCCATGCGGGCAGGCGGCGGCGAACTGGTGGCGGTGCTGCCCCCGCGGGTGCTTCGCGCGGCGGCCGGCGCCTAGGCGCCGCGGTCCGCCAGCACCACCGGGACGATGGACCGCTGGAACAACTGCAGGGGCTCTCCGTCCAGCACGGATTCCCCGCGCTCCTCGATGAGCAGCAGCAGCTGCCGGCGCTCCTCGCGGCGCTTGTCGTACAGCGCCTCCCAGCCCGCAGCCTCGGCAGCGCGCTCATTCGACATCGCCAGGTGGTGCAGCGTGTGCGCCACATGCTCGGTGGGAGTGGCATTGCCCAGCCGGTCGTGGGCGTCCAACAGGAGCATGGCGCGCATCCACGAGGTGTCGGCGGATTCGCGTGCGAACCGGGTCCACTCCGGCGGCATGGAGTCCTCGAGCCGGTCGACGATCTCCGTCCAGGCCGTGAGGTCCGGTGCGGTCTCCCCGGTCGCCATGGTGGTTCGGGCGCGCCGCCCCGGCGCGGCGCCCCGGGTGGGGCGCCGCACGCGGGTCAGCGGCTTCCGATCTCCACGTAGTCGCGCTCGCCCGGGCCCACGTACACCTGGCGGGGACGCGAGATCTTCTGCTCCTTTTCGTTGATCATCTCCCGCCACTGCGCGACCCAGCCCGGGGCGCGGCCGATGGCGAACACGACCGTGAACATCTCGGACGGGATGCCGAGCGCCTCGTAGATGAGGCCGGAGTAGAAGTCGACGTTCGGGTAGAGCTTGCGCTGCACGAAGAAGTCATCCTGCAGGGCGGTCTTCTCCAGCTCCACGGCGATCTCGAGCAGCGGGTTGACCCC
>JAUROO010000067.1 GCA_030829765.1 Miltoncostaeales bacterium
ACCGAGACGTTCATGCCGATGAAGCCGGCCGCGGCAGACGCCACGGCACCGATGAGGAACCCGATCGCGGCCTTCCAGCCGAGCAGCGCCGAATCGACGGCGCTGCCGAGGAAGCCGATCACGAGGAACAGGACCACGGCGACGACGCCGATGATCGCGTACTGACGGTTGAGGTACGCCTTGGCGCCCTCCTGGATCGCCTCTGCGATCTCGCGCATCTTCTCGTTGCCCGCAGGCTGCTTGAGGATGTATGCGGCGAGACCCAGGCCGTATGCGATGGCGATGAGCCCGCATACGAGCGCAATCCATGAACTGTTGTCCGACAGGAAGTCGGCCAAGGACTGCCTCCAGGTCTAGGGATACGGGCCCGGCAGCAGTCGCCGGGCATGCGCGCGCACAGGGACGGGGCCCCCGCGTGCGACGGGGCTTTGTACCAGACGCCACGGCGCGAATGCCTCCTTCGAAGGCCATAATGCGCCCCGTGAAGAGAACCGTCGCCACCGCGGCCGCCGCCGCGCTGACCGGTGCGCTGGCCGCGCTGGCACGGGGCGTGCGCCAGCCGGGGCCGCTCCTTCCCGGCGACCGACTGGTGCGTGCGCCCGTTGCCACGCGCACCCTCTCGGCATGGTTCCCCACCGGGCCCGATTCCGTGTGGCCATGGCTGGCGCAGATGGGCGCCGGTCGCGCCGGCTGGTACGGGGTGGACCTGATCGACAACGGCGGCAAGGGCTCTGCCGACCGCATCGTCCCGGACCTGCAGCGAATCGTCCCCGGTGATGAGCTCGCGGCCTCCACGTTCGGCGGACCGCCGTTCGTGGTGGCGCAGGCCGTGGAGAACCGCGCCCTGGTGATGGTGCTGCGGTCCGGTCGCGGTCGGCTGCGCACCTCGTATGCGTACGTGCTGGAGCCACAGGCGGGCGGAACCCGCCTGATGGCCCGCCTGCGCATGGGTGGCCGCCCCGCGCTCGGGGCGATGCTGGCTGCCCCGCTCGTGCTGGCGGGGCACGAGGCGGGGCAGCGCATCCAGTTCCTGCGGCTACGCCGCAGGATCACTGCCCGCTGATCACCGCTCCATCGAGAGCGCTGCCGCAGGAGTCCTGCGTTGACGGAATACGCGGGATGACCGCGAACAGCAGGTCGCGCAGGCGGTCGTTGTTCTGGGCGAAGACCTCGAACACCTCGGCCAGCGACACCGGGGTGACCCCCGGCATGCCCTCCAGCCCCACGTCGTAGTCGGTGATGAGGGAGATGTTGGCGTAACAGATCTCCATCTCCCGGGCCAGGTGGCACTCGGGGTAGGCGGTCATGTTGATGGCGTGCCAGCCCATCTGGTTGAACCACCGGCTCTCGGCACGCGTGGAGAACCGCGGGCCCTGCACCACCACGACCGTGCCACCGTCGTGCACCGGGATCCCCAACTCCTCGCAACCCTCCACAAGCAGGCGGCCGATGGACGGGCAGTACGGGTCAGCCGCGCTGACGTGGGTGGCCTGCGGGCCGTCGTAGAAGGTGTCGCGCCGCCCGCTGGTGCGGTCCACGTACTGGTCGCACACCACGAACTCCCCCAGGCCGATATCGGCCTGCAGGCTGCCGGACGCACATGGCCCGATGATGTGCGAGACGCCCAGCTCCTTCATGGCCCAGACGTTGGCCCGGTAGTTGATGGCATGCGGCGGGTACTGGTGGTCGTGCCCGTGCCGCGGAAGGAACGCCACGCTGCGGCCCCCGACGTCGCCCAGCACCACGGGACCGCTGGGGTCGCCGTAGGGGGTGGGCACCTCCACCTGCTCGGTGTGCTGCAGGAACGAGTAGAAGCCCGACCCCCCGAACACCCCGATCTCGGCCTGGCGGTCCGCCACGCGGGTCAGACCTTGTCCCCGGGCTTCCAGAGCTTGCCGCCCTGCCCCTGGCCGCCGGGCGTCCACAGGTCCCCGCCCTCGGCGCCAGGCGGGGGCGGAGCGGCAGCGCCGCCGCCAGCCGGCCCGTCGGCCGCGTCACCACCTGCCTCCTTCGCATTCTTCGCCTGCTCCACGAGTTCGGCAAAGGCCATCTGCAGTTGCGCCATCGGCTCTGCGAAGGGCTTGGCGGCCTCTTCACCCATGATCGCATTGCTCACTGCAAGCAGCGCGCGCAGCGACTCGATGGCCAACCCCGCCTGCGGCAGATCGAAGTCCTCCTCGCCGCGCGGGCCCAGGCCCATGCGGATGGCCGCCATGTCGGTGAACGTGGCCATGGTCTGGAACACCACGTCCTGCACCGGCGTGGTCATCAGGCGCCGCAGCATCTCTGCGGCGACCATCTCCTCCTGCGTGGGCTCTCGCCCGTCATCCCCGCCTTCCGGCGGTGTCGGCTGCTCGGTGCTCATGTCGTGCTCACCATCCCTAGGTGTTCGAGTGCTTCCTCCGCCGAGCGACGCGTGCGCTCGGCGGCATGTGCGTGGATCGCGACCAGGTCCTGGCCGGAGGCAAGCGCCCGGGCCTGGCGCTGCGCGCCATTGCCCTCCTCCAGCATCACCGGGATCCTCTTGAGGAAGGGCCCGAGCCCCAGACGGTCGTGGACCGGGGCGGTGAATTCCACGAGGGCGCGCACCGCGTCAGCGGTGGTGCGCTCCTCGCCGCGCTCGAAGTCGATCATGCGGCCATCCAGCCCGTGGCGCTGCGCCCGCCACAGGTTCTCCTCGATCAGGCGGCCGGGATGGGCCGGCAGCGGCCGCCCGGCGTCGTAGTCATCGCAGAAGCGGGCCACCAGGGCCAGGGACAGCGCGAGGATCGCAAGCCCCTCCCCCATCTCGGTCTGCCCGTCGGCGATGCGCACCTCGATGGTGCCGAAGTCGTGGTGCGGCCGGATGCTCCACCAGATCTGGGTGCTCTCGACGATCGAGTGGGTGCGCTCCAGCAGTTGGACGAAAGCGGCGTACTCATCGAAGTCCCTGAGGGAGTCGGGGATCCCGCACCGCGGGAACGACCGCGTGAACAACGAGGTGCGCGTGGAGTGCAACCGGGTGAGACGGCCAAGGTAGATGGCGCTGTTGGCCGACAGCGCGAGGATCTCGGGCAGCGCGCTGCGCATGGCCGTGCAGACACGGATGGCGCGGTCAGCGTCCCGGACCCCCACGTGGAGGTGCTGCGACCAGGTGTTGTTGATCCAGGCGATGTACCCGAGCTCACCCTCCACGCGCTCATAGTGGGGGGTCTCGATGATGTGCTGTTCCTGCCATGGGCTGAACGGGTGGCATCCGGTGATGGCCGTGGCCACCCCCTGCCGCTCGGCGTGGGCGATGACGGCCAGCCGCCCCTCGGCCAACTCGCGCGCCGCGCCGGCGAACGACACATGCGGTTGGGTCTTGAACTCGATCTCGCTGGAGATGAGCTCGCCGGCCAGCCGGGGGCGCAGGTCGTCGGGCGCCGTGGCCACGATGTCCTCGAAGCGCTGCACCAGGCCCATCGAGGACGGGTCCAGCAGCTGGTACTCCTCCTCCAGGCCCACGGTGAAGTCGGTGGACGCGGCGAAGCGATCACGGACGCCATCGAGTATGGAGGGAGCCTCCGGCACGGCGGCTGAGGCTACCAGCGGGGACCTCCGTTCCCGGGCGCCGGCGGGGGTACTGCTACCGTTTCGGCGTCGCGCGGCATGGGGCCGCGCATCGCGAGGAAGCTCCCCGTCCGGCCACGGTCTCCCGTATCGATGGTGGAAGGTTCCTCACCATCGCGGCGCCTGCCGCAGGGAGAACAACCGAATGTCCGATGCAACGTTCGCCGAACTCGGCGTGAGCGATGCCGTTTGCGAGGTGCTGGACGGCAAGGGATTCGTCGCGCCGTTCCCGGTGCAGGAGTCCGTCATCCCCGAGGCCCTGGAGGGGCGCGACCTCACGGTGCGCGCGCCCACCGGCTCGGGCAAGACCCTGGCCTTCGCACTGCCCACCGTGGAGTTCCTGCATGAGCCGCACGGCTACCCCGGCGCTCTCGTGCTGGCACCCACCCGCGAGCTCGCCGTGCAGATCACCGAGGAGATCACCCCCCTCGCCACCGCCCTTGGGCTGAAGACGGCCGTGGCCTACGGCGGGGTACCACTGGACCGGCAGGCGAAGAAGGCTGCGGGCGCCGACTTCGTGGTGGCCACCCCCGGCCGCCTGCTCGACCTGATGCGGCAGAAGCTCGTGGACATGTCGAGGATCGAGGTGCTCATCCTCGACGAGGCCGACCGCATGCTCGACATGGGCTTCATCCCCCAGGTGGAAGCGATCCTGAAGTTCCTGCCCGCCGAGCGTCAGACAATGCTGTTCTCGGCCACGCTGGACGGCGAGATCGCACGCCTGGCGAACAAGATGACCAAGAGCCCCGGCCTCATCGAGACGGAGGACGACCCCGGCACCGATGTCGCGCTGTCCGAGCGCCTGGAGCAGTCATTCGTTCCCGTCGAGCCCTCCAGCCGCACTGAGACCCTGATCGACATGGTGAGGGACGAGGACGATCTGGTGCTCATCTTCTGCCGCACCAAGCGCGGCGCTGCGCGCCTGACCGAGCGGATCAACAAGCTGGGGCTGCCCGCCCGCGAGCTGCACGGCGACCTGAGCCAGTCGGTGCGCGAGAAGACGTTGAAGAGCTTCGCCGACGGCAAGACACGTGTGCTCATCGCGACCGACGTGGCATCGCGTGGCATCGACCTGGACGACATCGGCCTGGTGGTGAACTTCGATCCGCCCGACGACCAGGACACCTACACCCACCGCGTGGGCCGCACCGCGCGCGCCGGCCGCACGGGGCGCGCCATCACGATGGTGCTGCCCGACCAGCTCGACGAGGTGGGCCGCATGGCCAAGCGCCTCGGTCAGGAGGAGGCCTGGAAGGCCGCCGGCTTCCGCGACCCGCTCGCCAAGGTGATGTACGCCTCGCGCGGCAGCCGGGCGTTCGGCAAGCCCACCGCCAAGCGCGACTCCGGGCCGTCGGTTGCCCCGCCCCGCGCCGGCAGCCGGGTGAAACGGGGCTCGAGCACCGCCTGATGCGCACCGCGCCACGCCGCGATGCGGCTGGTCTACACTTCCGGCCGCGCCACGGCGTCGACCCGCCGAGTTAGCTCAGTTGGTAGAGCACTTCCATGGTAAGGAAGGGGTCATCGGTTCGAGTCCGATACTCGGCTTCCCATTCTGAGGGGGATTTCCCCGTTCCCCGGCAGCGACAGCGCAGAAATTGGGCAACAAATCAGCAACACCCTGCCCCCGCGCCTCGTTAATCACGGTCTCTGGATCGATGCGCGACGAGCCTGCGAACTCATCGATCACATGCGCATAGGTCGAGAGCAGCATCTCGATTGAGTGGCCCATGTG
>JAUROO010000068.1 GCA_030829765.1 Miltoncostaeales bacterium
GCGTCCGTGAGCATCTCGTGGCACAGCCACTTGTCCTGGCAGGCCGCGGCGACCTCTGGCGACGGCAGCATCACGAGGCCGCCGGCGTCGGCCACCAGCGGAGCGGCGGTAGCCAGCACCACGGGATCGAGGTCGGTCAGGGGCAGCACGGCGCCGATGCCCTCGCGCGCCACGACGTCTGCGACCGCTGCCCCGTAGCCGGGGTCGTCCACCGGGGGAAGGTCCACCACCAGGTCCGCGGAGAACAGCGTGGGCGAGAGCGGGTCGAGGTCGCTGACCACCACGCGCCCGCCATCGCCGCGCTGCGCAAGGGCATCGCGGAATGCGCGCACGATGTCGTCGCGCTGCCCCGCGCAGGTGAGCAGCACCGAGGCGTGATCAGGCATCCGGGCCCCCCGCGAGGTCGAACCCGCCCTCCTGCCCCCGGTACTGGCCCTCGCCCCGTAGCACCACGCGGATGGTGTCGGCGATGATGCGCAGGTCGAACCCGGGCGACCAGCGGTCGACGTACTCGACGTCCAGCGCGATGCGCTGCGACCAGGGGATCGCTGCGCGCCCACGCACCTGGGCCAGCCCGGTCATGCCCGGGCGCGCCAGCAGGCGGCGCCTCTGCGCGGCGTCGTAGTGGGCGATCTGCGATGGCACGGTAGGGCGCGGGCCGACGATGCTCATGTCGCCGCGGATCACGTTGAGGAGCTGGGGCAGCTCATCGAGCGAGAGCCTCCGCAGCACGCGCCCCGCGCGGGTGATGCGGTCATCATCCTCCAGCACCGCGAGTCCCGCGCCGCGGCCCTCGGCGCCGTCCACCATGGAGCGGAACTTCAGGCAGGTGAACGGCCGCCCGAATGCGCCGGCCCGGCGCTGGCGGAAGATCGCCGGCCCCGGCGAGTCGATGCGCACCCATGCGGCGATACCCGCCATCACGGGCGCCAGGGCGACGGTCGCGGGGATCGCGATGGCGAGGTCCATGGCGCGCTTGGCGGTCCCGCCGACGGGGCGGGTACGCGGCGGCGTGCCGGCCCCGGTATCGGGCGCGGTGTGCTGCACGTGCGCCGCACGGTAGCGGAGCCGGGTGCGCACCGGGCTCACGCGGCCCCCGCCGCGAGTTCATCGACGAGCGCCACGAACCGCCCGGCCAGCACCGCGCGGTCGTACTCCGCGAGCGCGTACTGCCGACCCGCGGCGCCGCGGGCGCGGGCGGCAGCCGGGTCGTCGGCCGCCTGGCGGATGGCCGCCGCCATGGCCGCGGGGTCCTCCGGTGGGACGTTCCATCCGCACCCCGCCCGGTCCACCAGGCGCGTGAGTTCGCCCGCCGGGGCGGCGGCCAGCACGGGCCGGCCGGCCGCCAGGTAGTCGAACACCTTGTTCGGGAGGGCGCCGGCGAACAGGTCACGGTCCTGGTATGGCAGCAGGCATACGTCGGCGCGCGCCAGGAACGCCGGAACCTGGCGCTTGGGCACCGGGTCCACGAAGACGACGTTGCCAAGCCCGCGTGCGCGGGCATCGGCCACGAGCGCGGGCTTCCGGTCGCCCCCACCCACCAGCACCACGCGGATGCGCGGGTCGTCCTGCAGGAGTTCGGCTGCCCCGAGCACGGTCTCGAGCGACGAGTACGTGCCGTGGGCGCCCACGAACATGGCGACCACCGCATCGTCGGGCACCGGAAGGGCCGCCGGCTGGGCGGGATCGGGCAGCACGTCGAGGTCGATGCCGTTGGTGATGAGGCTCACCCGTCCCGCCGGGATGACGCCCGAGGCAATCACGCCATCGCGGATTCCCTCGGTGAGGGCCACCACGCGGTCCGCACGTCGGTAGCAGTAGTGCTCCATGCGGCGGGCGGCGCCGATCACGCGGGGGTTGGTCACCAGCCCCATGGCGACGGCGGAGTCGGGCCAGAGATCCCGTACCTCCAGCAGGAAGCGCGCCCGGCGCGCACGCGCCAGCGCCGCCGCGGCCGCCGCGGCGGGAAGCGATGGCGATGACGCCACCACCACGTCGGGTCGTGGGAGCCGCAGTTCCGCAATGGCCGACCACAGGGCGAAGGTGCCGTAGTTGGAGAGCCGCGACCGCAGGTCACGGCCGTAGCCCGGCGTGGAGTAGGTGCGCACGATGTCCAGGCCGTCCTCGGACGACCGGACGATGCGCCGGCCCCGGTACTCATCGGGGATGGTCCGCTCCTTGTGCTGCACGTACGAGGTGACCACGGTCACGTGGTGGCCCGCACGTGCCAGGGCCCGGCAGTGCTGCCAATGGCGCACCCCACCGGGTTGATCGCCGCTCACGAAGTACTGGGACACGTACAGGACCCGTGCCATCAGCCGAGCACCTCCGCGTAGAAGCCGGTGAGGGCATCGGCTTCGCGCTCGAAGGTGAGCCCATCGAGGAACGCCCGCCGGCCCGCCTCGCCCATGCGGCGCGCGCGGGCGGGGTCGTCCAGCAGGTCGCGGATGGCCTCCGCGTGCGCCGCGGGATCGTCGGCCGGGACCACGATGCCGCACCCCGTGGACCGGACGATCGCCGCCATGCGCGGGAGGTCGCTCGCCACCACGGGCCGGCCCATGGCCATGGCCTCGACCAGCTTGGTGGGCACGGCGCGGTCGTAGTTGCCATGGCGGCGCAGGGGTATCCAGGCAACCGACGCACGCGCGAGCAGGCGCGGCACCTCGGAGTGGTCAACCACGCCCAGGTACTCCACGCCCGGTGGCAGGTCACCGGGATCGCCCGGCCCGGCGAGCAGCAGCCGCGCTCCCGGCACGCCCACCTCGGGAAATGCCTCGAGCATCAACGGCAGCCCGCGCAGGGGGCCCAGGCCACCCACGTACAGGACGATGCCGCCCTCGGGCTCGCCCTGCACCCCGAACTCCGCGGCGAAGGGGCTGTTGGCGACGCTGATGGCACGGCATCCCGCAGCGGCGAATCGCGCGGCGAGGTCCTCATTTGCGGTCACCACACCCGCCAGCCTGCGCCCGGCGGCGCGTTCGGCCCCCTCGGCGATCGCGGCGACGGGACGCCGCAGGGGCCCCGGGATCCAGCGCTTGGTGCGGGTGGTCTCACCCAGGTACTCGTGGGCGTCGTAGATGACGGGTCGGCCGGTCACCCGTTGCAGCCAGAGCGCCTGCGGCAGCATCTCCGGATCGTGCACGTGGTACGCGTCGGCATCCATGGCCCGTGCCCGCCGCACGAGGTCCCAGCCGGCGCGCGCGCGGCGCGCGCGCGGCACGGGTGCCTCGAGGCCCACCACCGAGGCATCGGCGCCCGCCGCGGCAAGGGCGCGGACCTCCTTGTGGAAGATCCGCACGTCCCGCGGACGGTGGACGCTGGTCAGATGCACCACCCGCCGTCCGTCCAGGCGGGCACCGGGCGCCGGGTCCGGGGGTGCGATGGGTCCCATGCTGGCCCCGCGGGCGGCGAGGTCGTCGAGCAGGTCCTCCCACAGGCGGTCGTAGCCCGGTGCCCGTTCATCGGCCAGATAGGTGTTGTGCCACAGCAGCGCGGCGGCGCCACCGGCCCGGCGCACGGCGTCGAGCACGCGCAGCGCGCGCTGGCGGGCGTCAGCGGCATCCAGTCCGAGGTGCGAGTGCAGGGTGGTGTCCATCACGCACAGCGGTATGAGGGTGATGTCCGCCGCGCGCTCCTGGCCCACGATCCACGGGCGGAATGGGCGTGCGTACCCGGCAGCAAAGCCCGGCCGCTCGCTGAAGCCCAGGCTGGCGTCGTATTCGAGACCCGCGCGCTCCACGCGCAGGGGCGTGTCGTGGTACCGGAAGCGCAGGTAGTGGAACCGGACCCCGCGGATGTCACCGGCCTCGTCGCGCAGGGTACGGAGCTCATCGCACAGTGCCTCCTCGGACTCCGACGATGCGAAGGCACCGTGCAGCGCCACCTCGGACCCCGCTGCGCGCACCGCGGAGGCCAGGTCCCGGCGCTCCCGCTCGTACGTGCGCCGTGGGGTGCCGTCCAGCCGGTGCGCGTTGCGGCCGATCAGGAACACGGTGGCCCGCAGCCCGCGGCGCCAGGTGGTCTCGAGGAGATCGGGGACGTTGTCCCAGGGGTCATGCCCGGCGAGGTCGCGCACGGCGTGGTGCCGCCGCCGCTTGATCGCGCGGGCGATGCCCCGCGGCGTCCGCCGCCTGATGCGGTCGATGTCGTGCGTGAGGAACACGGTCCAGGACTCCGGTGCGGGAATGCCGAGCGCGTCCCGCAGCGCGGCCAGGTACCCCTCGACGGCCGGCTCCTCGATGTCCAGGCCCTCGATGCTGGCGAAGGCGCTGCGGGCGTACGGCAGCCTGCCGAAGCGGTCGCGGTCTGCCACCCGGTACTCATCCCACCGGGCCAGCAGGTAGAAGGCGCTCGCCACGATGTCCCCGGGTATCGCCGCCGCGGGGTCGGCGGGCGGGAACAGCAGGTCCAGGCCCCCTGCCCGGTGCACCGCATCCGCCGGGAATGCCCCGGGGCCCTCGAAGAAGGCCTGGGCGGTGTCCTGCAGGGGGATCCAGCACGCACCCTCATCGGCAGGCGGCGGCACCGGCGCGTACACGATGTCCGCGGGTCCGTCCGTGAAGCGTGCCTCACGGTCCATGCCCTCGGCCAGGGTGGACAGCACCCAGCGGGCGCGTGGGCCGAACGCGGGGCGTGCTCCCTCGATCCGGATGCGCAGTCCGGTGCCGGTCACCGCATGCCTCCTCGCGCGGACCGGCCCGCTGCGGCCCGGGCGATGCGCGCGGCCTGGACGATTCCCGGGCGCGGGTCGGAGATTGAGGCCACCCCGTCGACCACCGGTGGCCGGAGCGTGGCCGCCGCGCCGCGGGTACCCCACCGTCGCCGCCGGACCTCGCCCGCCGACGCGGGCAGGTGGCGGGCGGCCAGCACCCATCGCATGTCGCTGCGGTGGCCCTCGGGCCATGTGCGCGGGCTCCCGATGGCATCACGCCATGCGGCGAGCGGGATGTTGACCCCGGCAGCCGTGGCGAGGGAGATCCACAGCCATGATCGCGGGTTGACCTCGATCAGGTAGTCGCGTCCGTCGCGGGGGTCGCGCTTCACCTCGACCTGCGAGATGCCATGGAAGCCGATCTCATCCAGCAGCGCGTGGCACCGTCCCGCCAGCCCCGGGTCCCACCAGGCCTCCGCCGCGCGGGCCGTGCCGAAGCCCGTTGGCCACTGCCGCAGCTTGCGTCCCGTGAAGGACGCCAGCGGCCGGCCCTCGGCGTCGCGGTAGGAGCCGAGGGTCCAGAGCGCGTCGTCGCCTCCCGGGATGACCTCGGACACCTGCGGCAGGTGCTCCGCCGCGCGATCCCACTGGCGCATGAGCGCGTCGGGGTCGTCGGCCTGGAGTACCTGCCGCCCGAAGGCGGACTTGAAGCCCGCGGGGTCGCGCCGCGGCTTGAGGACCACCGGGAACCGCAACCCGCGCGCCGCCTCCCGGACATCGTCCCCATCGCCGGGCTCCACCGTCGCCGGGACGGGGAAGCCGATCCGCCGCGCGGCGGCGTGCTGGAACGATTTGTCCAGGTATGGCGCCAGGCGCTCCCACGGCGACCACGGCATGTCGAACCACTGCCCCAGGCGTGCTTCGTGCGGACCGATGGCCTCGATCGCCTCGTCGTGCGTGGGGAACAGCACGCCCCGGGCATCAAGGGAGCGACCGAGGACCTCCAGTTCGTCCACGAACGCGTCCGGGTGCGCAACGGGGTCGGCCAGCACGACCTTGCGGGCGTGGCGCGACAGCAGGCCCATGGCCCGCGGGTCGTGGTCGGTCGCCATCACCGGCACGCCCTCGCGGGCCAGGGACCGGATGATGCCGAGCGCGTTCGGGCCGGATGCCTGCAGCACCACGGCGACGGCCTCGCCGCGCCGGCTCACGCGCGCATCACGTCCCCGTACACGGCCTCCATGCGCCGCGCGTTGGCCGCCCATGTGTAGTCCTGGCCCGAGCGCCGCAGGGCCTCTGCGCCCATGGCCGCCCGGAGGGGGTCGTCGTCGAGCACCCGTGCGAGCGCCTCCGCCAGCGCACCGGGGTCGTGCGGCGGCACCAGCAGTCCGGTGTGCGGGTCGTCGACGATCTCCGGCGTCCCGTCCACCGCCGTGGCCACGACCAGCAGCCCGCAGGCCATCGCCTCGCACACCACGGTGGGCAGGCCCTCGGACAGTGATGGCAGCACGAACACATCGCCCGTGGACATCACCCAGCCCACGTCATCGTGCGGCACCTTCCCGAGCCAGGTGATGCGGTCGGCCACGCCCAGCTCGGACGCGCGCCGCTCCAGGGGTTCGCGCAGCGGGCCGATGCCCGCCATCACCAGTTGCGGAGCGCCGCTCGCGCGCGCGGCCAGGATGCCCATGGCCTCGACCAGGTCATCCACCCCCTTCCGCGGAACGAGCTTGCCCACGTATGAGATCACGGGTCCGTCGGCGGGCAGGCCGATGCGCTCGCGCGCCGCGGCGGCGTCCCGTGGCAGGAACACCGTCTCGTCGGCGCCGTTCGGCACCACGGTGATGGCGCGTCGTGGCCGGGCGATGGCGTCGGCGGCATCGCCGATGGCGCGGCTCACGGTCACCACGGCGTCGAGCGTGTGGATGGCCTCGGCCACGCGCATGCGGGCTTTCGCGCCCTGGGCCGGGACGTCCAGCACATCCGCCCGGTGGGCGGTGCCCACCGTGGGTATCCCCAGTTCGTGGCCGATGCGCGCGGCCGCCCAGCCGTCGGGCACCATCATGTGGGCGTGCATGACATCGACGGGCCACTCGCGGTGGATGCGCCGGACCGTGCGGCGGATTCCCAGCAGGAACGCGTCCGCATTCCGGTGACCCAGGCGCCCGCCCGGCAGGGTCACCTTGCGGGGGTAGTGCACGACCACGTCATCCACCGTGTCCCGCGGCACCACGTCGCGGTAGCCCGACCAGCGGCGGATGCCCGGCGGCGCCCAGCCCTTCGGTGACACCACCTGCACGTCGTGGCCCCGCGCACGCAGGGCGCGCACCTGCTCGTGCACGAAGATGCCCCCGGTCGGATTGACCGGGCTGGGGTACATGTGGCTGATCATCAGGATCCTCACGGGATCCTCCCGTCCGGGCCCGCCCGGCGGGCGAGCACGATGGTCGTGAGGCAGAGGCCGAAAGTGATCCACATCGGTGCGAAGTGGATGGCCGTTGACGGCCCGAGGCTACCTGCGATGAAGCCCATGAGCGCGAGGCCCCCCGCAAGGCCCATGTACCGCAGCCAGGGGTCAGGGGTGCGCCGTGCCACGCGCAGGTTCCCGACGAGCATGTAGGCGTAGAGCGCCACGAGCAGCCCGAGGCCGATGACCCCGGTATCCACGAGCACCTCCAGTGACCAGTTGTGGAGGTTCGCGACCCCCTCGTAGCCCTGCTGGGCGCGTACGACATCTTCCGCGCCGCCGGCGCCCACCCCCACGCCGCCGGTGTCGGCGGCGATGCCCAGGCCCCGCTCGAGCAGCGACGTGCGCACGGCCCCGGAGCCGGTGCCGCTCTGCACCTGCGCGAGGAGGGTGCTGAAGTCCAGCTTGGCCACGGCCTGCTCGGGGAGGGGCACGATTCCCGCGCCGAACAGCGACGGCACGATGAGCACCACCGCGGCGCCCACCACCACGACCGCGGCGATGAATGCGCGGCGCATGGCCGGATCGAGGGCCAGCACCACCAGCATGCCGACCAGGATGATGCCGGTGGCGATGAGATTGGCCTTGGACCCCGAGAACAGGATGAGCGCGATCGCGATGACGGCGCCCGCGAGGCCGAGCGCCCGCAGGCGCACGTCGCGTGCCACGACGGGCAGCACGAGCAGGTAGGGAAGGGCCAGCGCGAGGTACGTGGCGAAGTTGTTCTGGTTGCCGAAGAACGACGTCGCGGCGAACGACCCCACGCGGTTTGCCAGCGCGCTCGTGGGCAGGCGCATGCCCGTGGCGATCTCCGCGAGGGCCACGGCCACCGCGAGGGCGAACGTGAGGCCCAGCGCGCCGAGGAACCACGCGAGGCGTCGCCGCGACGATGCGGCGATGGGGATCGCCAGCATCAATCCGGTCATCAGCGCGAGGAAGAAGCTCCATCGCAGGGCCGTGGTGGTGGACGGCGCCCAGAGCGTGGACACCAGGGCCCAGGACACCCATGCGCCGGCGATGGCCGTGGGCCATCCGAGCCCATCCGGCATCGGAACGCCGCGCCCCATGGCCAGCCAGGCGACGACTCCGGCGGCGATGAGCACGGCGAGCACGCGGAATGCGAATACCTCCCGCGCGGAGGGCGCGGCGAGGTTCGGGCCGAGGAGCGCGGCCACCATGGCCACGAGCACGGCGGCTCGTCCGAGTGCGGGGAGCGGTGCGTCGCGCAGCAGCACGGCGATGACCAGCACGGCGGCGAGGCCCAGGCCGATGACCGGGGCATGGACGGCGAGGGCGCCGGCCGCGAGGGCGGCGGCGAGGGCCAGGGCCACGGCGCGGACGCCGGGCCCCCCGGACGCGCCGGAGGACCGCATCGGGGCGGGTGCCGACATCGGGGCGGGACGGTAGCAGCCGACCCCGGAAACGCGGCCTATGCAGGGCCTCCCGCGGCCGAGCGCAACACGGCCAGCACGGTGGAGGATTCACGGGCGAGCGAATGGCGCAGCGCCGCATCGCGGCATGCCTCCGGAGGCGGGGGCGCGTCGACCATGCGCGCGAGGGCCCCGGCGATCGCGGCGTCATCATGCGGGTCGACGATCGCGCCTGCGACGCCATCGGGGACGACCTCGCGCAGTCCGCCGATTGCGGTGCCCACCACGGGTCGTCCGCTCGCCAGTGCCTCGAGTGCCGCCACTCCGAGCGGCTCCACCAGGCTCACCTGCGCCACCACGTCCGATGCGGTCATCCACTCCGCCACCCCGGCATCGGCGAGCACGCCGGTGCGGATGACATGTCCCGCGATCCCCAGCCCGGTGGCCTGCGCATCGATCGCGGTGGCGAGGGGGCCGTCGCCGACGAACGCCAGCAGTGCGTCCGGGTGGTCGGCGGCGCGCATACGGGCAAAGGCGCGCAGGAGCCCGCCGGGGTTCTTCCGCTCCGTCAGGCCGCCGACCGCCAGTACCACGGGGACCCCGGGGGCAAGGCCCAGTCGCGCGCGCGCGGCGTCCCTGGAGCGCACCGTGAACCGGTGGTCATCCACGCCCATGCTTGCGATGCGCGGACGCCGGGGCGGCAGGCCCTCCTCGCGCATTCTCCCCGCCAGCCATTCGCTCACGCAGATCACGGCCGCCGCGCCACGTACGCCGGGCGATGACAGGCGTCGCACGGGCTCGCGGGCGAGGTTGGCCACATCACCGCCGTGGGCGGTGATGACCCACGGGGTACGCGTGATGCCGCCGGCGGTGGCGGCGATGAGGCCGGTGGGGAAGAGGTAATGCGCCCAGATCACGTCGGTGCGCCGGGCGGCGCGGATCGCCCGCAGGGTCAGGCCGGCGTACTTTGCGGGGGTCCGCAGGGGTCCGGACGACCGGGTGCTGATGACCACGCGCTCCACGTCCGCGCCCTGGCGCTCGAGCTCGCCGCACATGCGCGCGATGAATGCCCCGTAGTCGGGGGCGTCGGGTCCCGGGTACATGTTGGACAGGCACATGACCCGGAGCCCGTTCATGGCGTGGCCTCCCCCCGGGCCCGCGCCGCGGCGAGCACCATGAGCCCCGCGGCCAGGACCCACGTGTAGGGGTCCTCGAACAGCGCGGAGTACAGAAGCGCGTGCACGAAGATCCCGGCGATGGCGCCGAGCATCGCCGCGGCCGGGATGCCCACGTCATCATCGCGGTCGCGCGTGGCACGGATGCCGACGATGGCGGCGATTACGGCGAGCCATGCAAACAGCGCGAAGCCGATCGCGCCGCCTTCGCTCAGGATGGTGACCGGGGCGTTGTGCGAGATGACCACGCGGGTCCGGTTGCGCTCGCGTTCGGAAAGGAGCGCCGAGTAGTCGGTGGCGAACGAGCCCAGCCCACCGCCCGCCACGGGGTGCTCCATGAAGATGTCCACGCCGCCGCCCACGAGGTCGAAGCGTCCCTCGGACACCTTGTCCAGGCGCTCCACCGACGTGATGGCCTCCCGGACCTGGGCGGATGCCGCGATGGCTACCCCTCCCCCGAGCACCGCCATGATGCCCGCCGTCGCAAGGGCCCGCCGCCATCCGAACAGCCGCAGGGCGAGGATGAGCAGGCCTACCATCAGCATCAGGGCGCTTGACCGGGAGAACGTGACCACCAGGGCCGCCGCATCCACCGTGGCCACCACCGCGCAGGCCACGAGCACGCGGTTGCTGCCCCGCCACAGCCACGCGACCGCGACCGTGATGAGCAGGGCCAGCACCAGGTAGCGCCCGAGGATGTTGGGGTCGTAGAAGATCGAGTTGACGCGGAAGAAGCGGCTGTACACGTTCGCCTGCATGAGGCGGTGGTTCCAGAGCACCTCGCGCGCGGCGTACTCACCCAGCGCGAGCAGCGCGACCGGCATCGACATGGCCATCGTGGTGACGGCCAGCACCCGCAGGGCGCGTCCCTGGCGCCAGATGGCCACGCAGGTGAGGTACAGCAGCACGAAGGGAACCCAGAAGAAGGTGGCCTTCACCGCGCCCTCGGCGATATCCGATGACCACGCGAGTGACACGAGCGTGAAGCCCACGAACAGCAGCAGGGGCAGGTCGAGCGCCGTGGCCGGCCACGACCGCGCGCGTGTGCCCCACCGTTCCATCCACCACAGCACCGCGATCCCGATCGCGATCACCGCGTAGAGCGGCAGCAGCAGGTTTGCGTCCTCACCGCCCACCGAGATGGGGATGCGCACTGGCAGCGCGAGCCCGAGCAGGAGGAACCAGGTCCACGGCCGTCGGGCGATGAGGCGCCCGGCCAGCAGGATCAGGCCGAGCCCGATGACCACCCCTGCGGCCCCGGCCGCAAGGCCCGCGGGCGTGGCGAGGCGGTCCGACACCGATGCGGGTACGAGTGTTCCCGCCATCACAACCCAGGCGATGAGCAGGATGACGAGCCCGGTGATCCGGCGGCCGCGCTCGGGAAGGCGCACCGCCGTCGCGAGCGCCGTGGGCGCGAGCATGAGGATGAGCCCCGCCGTCGCGGCGAACGCGGCGGTGAACCGCAGCACCTCGGTGCTCATCCGCCCTCCCGGAAGCCGATCAGGGCCTGACGGCGCGGCCCTGCGGCCGCGAGCAGCCAGAGCTCAGCCGGGCGAACCCCTGCCGGAATGGTGATCCGGGCGCTCGATGCCGGCCCGGTCACCTCCTCGCCGACCGGATCGCCGAGGATCCGCGTGCCGACGGGGTCGCCCGGCGTGCCGAGGCGCCGGCGCAGCGACAGGGTCACCTCGGGGTTCCCGCGCCCCGCGATCGCCACGCCCACGGCGTCACCCGATGCGGGCTGGCCGGGCACGGCACGGGCGTTGAGGTGCGCGACCCAGCACGTCAGCACCCGCGAGGCGCGGTTGCCGCGATCGTCGCGCGCGATCGTGCGCACCGGCTGGATGCCGGGGGCCACGCGCCTGCCCCGGGAGTCCCGGCCGTCCCACGTCCACGACGTCGTGCCGCGCGCACCGATGCTGCGCGGCTCCGACGACACGCCCGCGGTCGGGGCCGAGAAGGTGATCGTGGCGGTCTCGCCGGGCGCGTCCGCGCTGGCGATGCATCCGGCGGCCACCGACTGCACCGTCACGGCGGGGGATGGCGCGGTGGTGTCCACCACGATCCTGCGGCTCTTGGAGAACTTCTTCTCGCCCGCCCGCGCGCTGAGGTCGATCGCGTAGGTGCCGTCGGGCACCGTGCGACCGTCCGGCCCGGTGCCGTCCCACCGCACGGCGAGCGTGCGGCGGCGCACGACCTCGGCGCCGTCGGCGAGCCGCGCCACGACCTCGCCCGTCTCCGGGTCCTTCACCGTGATCACGACGTTGCTGGGCTCGCTGAGGCGGATGGCCACGGTGGCCACGGCGCGGCCCTGGTCGTTGCCCGGGCTGAAGGCCCGCGTGGCGACGAACCGCGTGATGATGGGCGGCGGCGTGGTGAAGGCGAACGGCAGCACGAACACGCCGAATGCCACCAGCACGAGGGCGATGATGCCCCCGGCGACGATCCCGCGCCGCCCGCCGTCGGGCATCAGGGGAGGGGGCGGAAGCCCAGGACGATGTAGAAGCCGAAGCGCCCGAGCCGCGTGCCCGATGCACGGCGCTCGAGGTTGCGCACCGATGCGCTGCGGTAGGCGCGGCCCATCTGGGAGCCGATCCTGCCCCCGGGCCGGAAGAAGATGCCCCGACGGCTCACCGGCACCATGCCGGCCGCGGCCGCGTGTGACTCCAGGTCCACCCAGGTCTGCCAGTTGTCGACGGGCGCGAGGCTCAGGTGGATCCCGGGCACGCCCTTCTCGGCCAGCCATCGCCGGGCACCCGGCAGGCTGCGCCGGTTGGGGGTGGAGATCACGAGCAGGGCGCCGGGCGCCATCTGCGCGCGCAGTGCCCGCAGGCACGCACGCGGATCCTCCAGGTGCTCGAGCACGTCGGTCAGGCACACGAGGTCGAACGGGCCCTCCGGGGGCTCGTAGGCGCTGCCCACCCGGGCGTCCAGCCGGTCCGCCGCGCCGATCTCGGCAAGTCGCGTGCGCGCGATGTCCACCGACTCGGGCGACAGGTCGATTCCCACCCCGGAGTACCCGCGTCCTGCGAGCGCCTCCAGCAGGAACCCACCGCCGCAGCCGACGTCGAGCACCCGGCCGCCCGGACCCGGGCCGTAGCCGTCGATCGTCGCGAGCACGCACGACATGCGGCTCTGCAGGTGCCAGTTCTGCTGCTCCACCGCCTTGAGGTGCGGTGCGATGCGGTCGTAGTAGGCGCGGACGTCGTCGAGCGTGTCGCCGTCGCGCTCCGCTCCGCTCACGGGGCCCACGACCCGGGACGGGCGGAGCCGGACGCCTGCGCGACGAATCGCGACCACGCGGGCTTCTGCGTCAGGTCCCCGCGCAGCAGGCCACCGGTCCAGAACGGGTTGTCCTGGAGGTTGAACCACACGGCCACCTCCACCCGCGGGTACCGGTTCGCGACCCTGTAGGTCTGGTCCAGCCACGACGCCTGCTGGGCCTCGCTCACGAAGTAGCGGTGGTAGCGGTTGTACGAGGTGTGATAGCCGGTCTCCGTCACGTAGATGGGCGCGCCGCGCTTCAGCCTATCCACCAGCTTGGTGATCTGGGGGATCGTCCTCCACGACGGCACGAAGTACGCCTTGGCCGGCGAGCCGATGGGGTACAGGTGCATGCTCCAGGCATCGATGGGCACGCGATGGCGGATCATCTCCTTTGCAAAGGTGATCGTGCCCACCGAGGAGTCCGCCTTGTCGCATGCGGATCCACCCACCGGCCCGGTGACGCCCGCGGTGACGATCGACGCCGGGCTCGCGGCCTTCACGCGTGGGTAGGCCGCGGCCACCAGGGCCGAGTACTGGCGGGCCGACGCCATGACGTAGCGGCCCTTCTGGCGCCGGCACTGCGGGAACCAGAACGTCGCGATGTTCGGCTCGTTCCAGATCTCGATGCGCCGCACCAGCGGGAGCACGCCACCCCTGCCGTCCGCCCACGTGCCGTTGTACCGGCGTGCGATCGCCGCCGCGAAGTACGCGGCGTCGGCGATGCGCGGGGCGGCGTTGGGCTTGCCCGTGCGCCCCGCCCACGTGGGGGTCCAGTAGTAGGTGATCATGGGCGTGATGTCACGCGCCACGAGCCCGCTGATCATCTGGTCGTAGCGGCTCCAGTCATAGGCGGGATCCGCCGGGTTCATCGGGTCCGCGGGCCGAGTGGGCGCGACCCACCGCCAGATGACATCCACGCGTGTCACCTTCGTGCCGCTCGACTGCAGCAGGTCGAGCCGCTGGTCCAGTGCCGGCCCGCTCAGGTTGTGCAGCTGGTCGTCCTGCAGCGCGGGGATCGCGCCGTGCGCGGGAATGGCCAGCGCCAGGGCGGCCGCCCCTGCGAGCGTGCCCGTGATGGCGCGCACGCTCATCGGACCCTCCCCGCGATGCGGACTGCGGTGGACCGCACCGAGGTGGTGCGCTTCCCCTTGGTGACCCGGCGCGTGACGCGCTCGAACACCGCGACGCGGGTGCCGTTGGTGGCCACCGCCGCGATGGCGCCGCGTGCATCGGCCACCTTCCGGGCCGACCCCCCGCGGCTCGTCAGTACGGTGCGCCCTGCGCCGATGGCGATCGCCCGTCCGCCGGCCGCGATGCGCGGCCGCTTCGATCCGCGCCACACGATCCGCACCCGGCCGGTCGCGACGTCGGTGCGGGTGACGCGATAGCCACCCCGACGCACCACGGCGGCGATGAACCGCGGCGTCGCGCGCACCTCC
>JAUROO010000069.1 GCA_030829765.1 Miltoncostaeales bacterium
GCGCACGTGACCCCCGACATCCTTCTGCTGGATGAGGTGCTGGCGGTGGGTGACGAGCGCTTCCAGGCCAAGTGCATGGACCACATCCAGTCGTTCGCCGATGCCGGCGGCACCATCGTGTTCGTGTCGCACGACGCCGGCAGCGTGATGAAGGTGTGCAACCGGGCCATCCTGCTGGACGACGGCCTGATGCTGGCCGACGGCGACCCCGCCGATGTGATGCCCGCCTACCACCGCCTGCTGGCCGCCCGCGACCTGCCGCCGGTGGAACTGCCGCCGGGCGAGGAGACACCCGATGCAGGCGCTGCGGACGAGGCCATGCCGGCGGCCGCACTCGACGGCGTGAACGGGTGGGGCGATGCGCGCGTGGTCATCCGCCGCGCATGGCTGTCGGGCCCGGACGGCGAGGACCACCGGTTCGTGTCGGGCGATCGGGTCACCCTGCACCTGGCGCTGGAGGCCGCCGAGCCAGTGGAGCACGACATCGTCGCCGGCTTCCGGATGCACCTGGACGACGCCACGGTCATCTTCGAGACCGACACCGCCGCCGAGGGGGTGATGGTGAACGGCGTGGACGGAACACGCGAGGTGACCTTCACCATCTAGAGCCTTCCGCTGCACATCGGCTGGTTTGAGATCGGCGTGTGGGTGGACGACACCGACGGCAACCCGCACCATCACCTGGAACCCGCCCTGGGATTCCACGCATATCCCGCGCGCGCAGGCCTGGGGCTGGTGGCGATGGAAGGAACGTGGGACCCCGGCAGCGCCGAGGCCGACGGCGTGCGGGTGACGGCGGTGACCGCGGGGGGCGCCCCGGCCCCGTGAGCCATGCCCTGCTGGTCACCGGGGGCGGCGGACTGCTGGGCTCCGCGGTGGTGGACCACCTGGGTGCGCGCGGCCGCGGCGACGCGGTGCTGGCACCTCGCCGGGCCGACCTGGACCTGCTGGACGGCCCGGCCACCCTCGCGTGGTTCCGGGAGCACCGCCCGGCCCGGGTGATCCACCTGGCCGGGCATGTGCGCGGCCTGGCCGGGAACATGGGGAACCAGTTGGACGGCCTCGTGCTGAACAGCCAGATGGGACTGAACCTCATCACGGCATGCGCGGCGTTCCCCCCGGAGCGGCTGGTGATCGGCGGATCCACATCGGCCTATGCATTTCCCTTCCCCCGGCTGCCCCTGGTTGAGGACGACCTGCTGGCCGGGGATGTGCACCCGGGGGAGCACGGATATGCCTCCGCGCACCGGCTGCTGATCGCGGGCGCCGACGCCCTGCGCCGCGACGCCGGCGTGGATGCCCGCGTGGCAGTGCTCACGAACCTCTTCGGACCGCGCGACCGATTCGAGGGCACGGCCGCGCATGTGGTGCCCGCACTGATCGCCCGGTTCACCGCTGCCGCGGATGACGGCGCCGATGAGGTGGCGGTGTGGGGCAACCCGGATACCACGCGGGATCTCATGTACTCCGAGGACGCAGCCGCGGCCGTCGTGGCCGTGCTCGACGCCGACGAGGCGCCAGGGCTGCTGAACGTGGCCTCGGGCACCGAGCGCACCATGGGGGAGATCGCCGCCACCATCGCGGCGGCGACCGGCTACACCGGCGGCATCTCCTGGGACGACGCCATGCCCGTGGGGGTGCCGCGACGAGCCGTGGACGTGTCACGCCTGCGTGCGCTCATGCCTGCGCCTGAGGAGATCGGGTTCGCGGAAGGGATCCGGCGCACGGCCGCCTGGTACCGCGACAACCGGCGCGCGGGCTAGTCAGCCCTTCGTGCCGTCCAGCCGCTCGAGGTCGGCATCCACCATCATGTGGACCAGTTCCTCAAAGCTCACGGTGGGCGTCCAGCCCAGTTCGGCCTCGGCCTTGGAACGGTCGCCGATGAGCAGGTCCACCTCGGCGGGGCGCACGAAGCGGTCGTCCAGCACCACATGGTCGTGCCAGTCCAGGCCCACATGCGCGAACGCCACCTCCACCAGGCGCTCCACCGAGTGGGTCTCGCCGGTGGCGATCACGTAGTCATCGGCGTCGTCCTGCTGGAGCATGCGCCACATGGCGTCCACGTAGTCGCCGGCGAAGCCCCAGTCGCGCTGGGCGTCCAGGTTGCCCATGGCGAGTTCGGTCTGCAGGCCCAGCTTGATCCGGGCCACGCCGTCGCTCACCTTGCGGGTGACGAACTCGATCCCGCGGCGCGGGCTCTCGTGGTTGAAGAGGATCCCCGACGTGCAGTGCATGTCGTAGCTCTCGCGGTAGTTCACCGTGATGAAGTGGCCGTACACCTTCGCCACGCCGTACGGGCTGCGCGGGTAGAAGGGGGTCTCCTCATCCTGCGGCACCGCACGCACCTTGCCGTACATCTCGCTGGATGACGCCTGATAGAAGCGGATCCTGGGGTTGACCGTGCGGACGGCCTCGAGCAGCCGCGTGACGCCCACCGAGGTGAACTCGGCGGTGAGCACCGGCTGGGTCCATGAGGTGGGCACGAAGCTCTGGGCCGCCAGGTTGTAGACCTCGTCGGGCTCGGCCTGTACCAGGGCGGATGCAAGGGACGACTGGTCGAGCAGGTCGCCCTGCACGAGGTGGATGCGATCGAGAATGTGCTCGATGCGCTCGTAGTTCTCGGCGGAGAGCCGGCGCACGATGCCCCACACCTCATAGCCCTTGTCGAGCAGCAGCTCTGCCAGGTACGAGCCGTCCTGCCCGCTTACTCCGGTGATGAGGGCGCGCTTTGCCACGGGGGTCAGTCCACCTCCATATGGGCGCGGTCGCGCCAGTAGTCGAGCGCATCCCCGATGGACTGCTCCAGTGGGATGCGGGGCGCCCACCCGAGCTCCTCAAGGGCACGCGGGGAAGCATAGAGATCGGGCTGCTCGCCCTCCCTCACCCGGGAGGGGTCGCTGGTCACCTGCACGGGGATGCGCGCCTGCGAGACCGCGATGTCCACCAGGTCGCTGATGGCGTGCGATCGACCGGTCGCCGCCAGGTACACCCGCGACGGATCGCCCTTCTCCAGCAGCAAGGCGTAGGCGCGCACCACATCGCGCACGTCGAGGAAGTCGCGCCGGGTGCCGATGTTGCCCAGCTCCAGCCGGCACACGCCGTCGCCCTCCATCTCGGCATCGGCGATCTGCTTGCAGATGGACGGCAGCACGAACCGCGGGTCCTGCCCCGGGCCCAGCTGGTTGAAGGCGCGAAGGCGCACCACCGCCAGGCCGTGCTCGCGGTGGTATTGCTCGCACAGGCGGTCGGCGGCCACCTTGCTCTCGGCATACGGCGACATGGGGTTGAGGGGGGTGTCGTCGGTGACGGGGAGTTGTTCGAGCGGCACGCGGCCGTACTCCTCGCCTGAGAGGGCCATCACCATCCGGGCGGCGGGGGCCGCGCGACGGATGCCCTCCAGCACGCCCCGCGTGCCCTCCACGTTCACGTGCCACGTGCCCGCCGGGTCGTCAAACGACTGCCCCACCGACGCCGCCGCGGCCAGGTGCACCACGGCATCGGGGGCCACCGTGCCCATCAGGGCCGCCATGGCATCGGGGTCGGTGATGTCCACCTCGTGGCCCGTTGTGCCCGACGGCGGCACCTCGCCCGCACCGGGCAGCAGCGTGCCCACGACCTCATGGCCCTCGCCAATGAGGTGGGCCACGAGGTGGCGGCCGACGAAGCCGGTCATTCCGGTAATGAGCACACGCACGCCGGGAGAGGCTACCCACCCGCACCCCGGCGAAGCGGCCGCCGTGAGGCGGGCAGGCAAGATGTGACGGGCACACGGCAGGAGGGCCGACCATGAACCCCGATATCGCCGATTCAATGGATGAGCTGCGCCGCAGGGTGATGGCCGCGCGCGAGGCGGGCACCTACGGGCCGGGTGACCTGCGCGGTGAGGTGGTGCCCGCGGACGCGCCACCTCTGGTGCGGGGCCTTGCCGACGCCGCGCGGCTGGCGGAGGTGGCACCGCCGCCCCGGCCGTCGGGCGACCACGCGGGCGGCGTGCGCGGCGCCGCGGCACGCGCGAAGCACGCCGCGGCCGACCTGGCGCGACGGCCCGTGGGCGATGTGGCCGAGCGCACCACGGCCTTCAACCTGGCGCTGGTGGCATACGTGGCGGAACTGGCCGCGGAGGTGGTGGAACTGCGTGCCGAGGTGGACCGCCTTGCGGCGGAGCGTGGTGACACGGCACGCGGGGGCGCGTGACCCACGCCCGCATTGCATTTGTGCCCCCGCGCTTCGGACCCACCGTGGTGGGGGGAGCCGAGGCGCTGTGCCGGGCGCTCGCCGCCAACCTGACCGCACACGGCACGCCGGTGGACATCATCACCACCTGCGCGCTGGACCACCGCACCTGGGCCGATGCGCTGCCGGAGGGGGAGAACCGCGAGGGCGGCCTGAGGGTGCGCCGCTTCCGCGTGGGACCACGCGATGCCGCGACCTTCGCGCGCCTGCATGGCGCCATCCAGAGGCGCGGCATCGTGCCGTTCGACCAGCAGGTGGAGTGGATGGCCAACTCGGTGTGGTCGCCCGGCGCACTGCGCGCCGCCCGGGAATACGACCGGGTGGTGGTGATGCCGTACCTGTTCGGCACCGCCTTCTGGCAGCAGGTGGCCGACCCGGACCGCACCGTGGTGATCCCCTGCCTGCACGACGAGCCCCACGCCCGGCAGCCGGTGGTGCTGGATGCCCTGTGCAGCGCCCGCGGCGTAATGCTGAACGCCGAGGGCGAGGGTGACCTGCTCGGCCAACTGCTGGCGCGCCACGGAGGGGCACTGCGGAACGCGCCCCGGGTGGTGGGGTGCGGGTTCGACGACGATCCCGTGCCATCGGCAGACGCCGCGCAGGCCTTCGCGCGACGCCACGGCCTGGAGCCCGGCTACCTGCTGTACGCCGGCAGGCGCGAGCAGGGCAAGGGAGTGGGCGAGCTGTACGACCACTACGCCACCTACCTGCGCACCGCGCCGCGGCCGCGGCCGCTGGCCCTGATGGGCACCGGCGACCTGGCACCGCCGCGCGCGATCCGCCACCACGTGGTGGACCTGGGCTTCGTGGAGGCCCGCGAGCGGGCGCTGGCGTACGCCGCCGCAGGGGCGCTGGCGCAGCCGTCGCGGCTCGAGAGCTTCGGCATGGTGCTGTTCGAGGCCTGGCTGGCCGGCACCCCGGTGCTGGTGAACGAGGAGAGCGATGTGATGCGGGCGCACTGCGCGCACGGGGGCGGCGGGCTGTGGTTCCGCGATGGGGCAACCTTCAGCGAGGCCGCGCAGATGGTGCTGGATGACCCGGCACTGGCGCGGCGCCTCGCCGATGCAGGGCGCCACTACGCCCTGGACGACTTCGGGTGGCCGCGCGTGCGCGCGCGGTTCCTGGATGCCATGGCCGACTGGGCCTGACGTGACGCCGGGGGCCCGGGGCTACACTCGCCGCATGGAGCCGCGCCGCGGATGACGACCCCTGCACCGCGCGCATTCGCGACCGCCATACGCGATGGGGAGTGGCCACTGGCGGCCGTGATGGCGGAGTCGCTGGCGCAGCATCACCCCGGATCGCACCTGCACGTGCTGGCGCTGGACGGGGCCGGAGACGCGCCGCCCGCACCGGGCATCACAGTGCACCACCCGGCCGCCGCGGGGCTGCCGGAGCACATCGTGACCCTGCTCCGCCTCACGGCGAGCCCGGCCGACATGCGCATGGCGGTGGCGCCCGCGCTGATGGCCCACCTGCTGGGCACCGACGCACCGGATGGGGTGACCTACCTGGCACCCGACACCATGGTGCTGGGGCCGCTGCCGGATTCTGATGTGCCGGGAGTGGGGATGCTTCCGCGGTTCACGCGGATTCCGGAGGACGACGGCCGCACGCCCACGCCGGACGACCTGCTGGCCATGAGCGTGTTCGACGACGGATTCCTGATGGCCGGCCCGGGCGCCCGCGAGGGGCTCGCGGCCGTGGCATCGGGACTGGACACGGCCGCGTTGGCGGTGGCCGGCATGCCGGCGCGCACGTGGGACCTGATCGCCGCCGCCGCGCCCACCACGGCGATCGACGACCCCGCCCTGGGGGTGGCCTACTGGAACGCCGACCAGCGGACCGGCGCCATCACCACCATCCGGCTGCCGGGCCTGGACGCCGCGGAGCCGTACCTGCTGAGCACCGACCAGGGACCGCACCCACGGGTGCTGCTGAGCGAGCGGCCCGACCTGGCACAGATCGTGGATCAGCGCATCGCGCAGTTGGCGGCGCACGGCATGGCGGGCGACGCCGCGCCGCCGCGCCTGGGAACCCTGGTGATCGACGATGCCGTGCGCGCCGCGTGCCGCATGGCATTGCACGACGACCCCGGCGCGGCGGATGCGCTGGTGGAACTGGCGCGCGATGACACGGGCGAGTCACTCGCAACGTGGCTGGCCGGGACCACCCCCGGGTCGCGCGACCCCCGGGTGTCGCGGTACCTGCTGGGGGTGTGGGCCGACGATGACCACGCCAATGCGGCGTTCCCCTACCCCACCGACCTCAACGCCGAGCGGTTCATCGACTGGGTGCGCGAGGGCCACCGGGCGCTGGGCGTGCCCGCACGGTTCCTGCCCGCGGCCGACACCCCGCGCGCGCGCGACGACATCCGCACGACCGGAGGAGCGGCACCCATGGAGCAGGGCGTCAACCTGATCGGCTTCCTCAGGGCCGGATTCGGCCAGGGCGAGGCCGCCCGCCTCATGCACGAGGCCATGGTGGATGGCGAAATCCCCCACGCCGCCATCTCGCTCACTCACGAGGGCCTGGACGACCAGGTGGAGTCGAGCGCCGCGGATGACGCGCTGGTGTACGACATCAACCTGAGCTGCGTGAACGTGGACGCCCTGGAGGTGCTGTCGCGCCGCATGGGGATCGACCTGATGGAGGAGCGCTACTCCATCGGCACCATCTGGTGGGAGAGCAACCTGCTGCCCTCGTACCTGGTGGGGCAGATGAACAGCTACCTGGACGAGGTGTGGGTGGGCAGCACCTATATCGCCGATGCCCTGGCGGCCTACACCGACAAGCCCATCCGGGTGTTCCCGCTGCCGGTGCGCATCCCCGAGCCCGCCGCGCCGCCGGATCGGGCCACGGCCGGGCTGCCCGAGGGCTACCTGTTCATGTTCTCGTTCGACTTCAACAGCACCGTGGAGCGCAAGAACCCCGACGGCGTGATCGAGGCCTTCCGGCGGGCGTTCCCCAAGCCATCGGGTCCGCAGTTGGTGATCAAGACCATCAACGGCCACCGGCACCTTCCTGAACTGGAGCGCCTGCGAGCCATCACGGCCGATCGCGATGACATCACGATCTTCGACGGCTTCCTGCCCACCGAGCAGCGCGATGCCTGGGCCCGGGCGGCCGACTGCTACGTGTCGCTGCACCGCAGCGAGGGGTTCGGCCTGACCATGGCCGAGGCCATGGCCATGGGGAAGCCGGTGATCGCCACCGCGTACTCGGCCAACCTGGACTTCATGGACGACGACGTGGCGTTCCTGGTTCCGGTGACCGAATGGCGCCTGGAGGCCCAGGCGGGGCCGTACCCGGTGGGGTCGCTGTGGGCCGACCCCGACCTGGACGTTGCCGCGGCCTTCATGCGGCAGGCGGCAGACGACCCCGGCGCGGCTGCAGCCATGGGTGTGCGCGCACGGCAGCACCTGGCGGAGACCCGCACGCCGGGACGGCTCGCGGCCTTCATCGCCGGCCGCCTGGCCGAGATCCGCGCCGAGGACCTGACCATGCGCCCGCGCCCCAACTCGCGGCTGACGCTGAAGCTGAACGACGCCCTGGCGTACGACCGGCAGCGCCACGATGCCCAGCACGGTGCGGTGAACCGGGTCATCCGGAAGGCCATGCGGCCATATACGGCCGGCGCGGACGAACTGGACCGCCGCATCCTCAGCGCCATGGTGGAGATGGGTGGGCGGCTGGACGAGATCGCGCAGGGCGTAAAGGCGGTACAGCAGGACCTGGA
>JAUROO010000070.1 GCA_030829765.1 Miltoncostaeales bacterium
ATGATCTGGATGTCCGGGCGGTGCTCCTTCAGCCGGCGCGACGAGCCCATGAGGGTGCCTCCGGTGCCGAGGCCCGCCACGAAGGCGTCGATCTCCGGGCAGTCGCGCACGATCTCGGCGGCCGTGCCCTCGTAGTGGGCGCGCGGGTTGGCCGGGTTGCCGTACTGGTACAGCATCGGAATGCCCTCCTGCTCCGACAGCCGCTTGGCCATCTCCACCGAACCGTTGGAGCCGGTCTCGCCCGGGCTCTCGATGATCTCCGCTCCGTAGATCTGCAACAGGCGCCGACGCTCTTCGGTGACGTTGTCGGGCATCACCGCCACGAGCTTGTAGCCGCGCACCCGGGAGATCATGGCCAGCGAGATGCCGGTGTTGCCGGAGGTCGGCTCCATGATGGTGTCGCCGGGGCGGATGATCCCGCGCTCCTCGGCGTCGTCGATGAGGCTCTTGGCGGTGCGGTCCTTGATGGAGCCCGTGGGGTTGTGGCTCTCCATCTTCGCGAGGATGCGCACGTCGGGGTTGGGCGACAGCCCGGACACGTCGATGAGCGGCGTCTCGCCAATGGAGGCCACGATGTCCTCGGACACCGCGAGCGGCGGGGCATCGAGGCCGGTGCGCATCAGCGCGCCCCGCCCGCCATCGCCGGCAGGATCATGAGCGTGTCGGCGTCGCCCACCGGGGTGTCCGTCCACTGCAGCAGCCGGGCATCCTCGTCGTTCACGTACAGGTTCACGTACTTGTGCAGCGTGCCGTCGGACGTGAGGATCTGCGCGCCCACCGCGGGATGCCGCGTGCAGAGGTCGTCCAGCACCTCCCCCACCGTGGCGCCGTCGGCCTGCACCACGCGCTCGCCGCCGACGGCCTGCCGCAGCACCGGGGGGATCTTCACATTGCTCATGCGGGCGCCCCTGCGGCCTCGTGGTCGTGGCTACCCACCCCGGCGCACCAGGCCTCGTAGTCACGCAGTTGCAGGTCGGCGTTCGGTCCGCACGACGGGCAGTCCGGGTCGCGCCGCACCTTGAGCTCGGTGAAGGTCATGCCGAGCGCGTCGTAGATCAGCAGGCGACCCGCGAGCGTGTCGCCGATGCCGAGCAGGACCTTGATGGCCTCGGTGGCCTGAACGTTGCCCATCACGCCGCACAGCACGCCCAGCACACCGGCCTCGCCGCACGAGGGCGCGAGGTCGGGCGGCGGGGGCTCGGGGAACAGGCAGCGGTAGCAGGGGCCGTCGTACGGCATGAAGACCGAGGCGTGGCCCTCGAACCGGAGGATGCTCGCGTGCACCAGCGGAGTGCGGGTCATGAGCGCGGCATCGGCCAGCAGGTAGCGCGTGGGGAAGTTGTCGGCGCCGTCCACCACCACGTCGTAGTCCGACAGCAGGTCCAGCACGTTGTCGCGGTTCACGCGGAACGGGTGCACGTTCACCTGCACCTCGGGGTTGAGCGCGCGGATGGCCTCCTTGGCGCTCTCGCCCTTGTTCACTCCCACGCGATCAGTCGTGTGGATGATCTGGCGCTGCAGGTTGCTCTCGTCCACCACGTCGTCGTCCACCAGCCCGATGGTGCCCGCGCCGGCCGCGGCCAGGTAGTAGGCGGCAGGCGACCCCAGGCCGCCCGCGCCGATCAGCAGCACCCTGCTGTCGAGCAGCTTCAGCTGGCCCTCCTCGCCCACCTCGGGGATGAGGACGTGCCGCGAGTACCGCGACCGCTGCGCGGGAGTGAGGATGCGCGGCACCTCGACCGGGTGGTTGTTCTGCTTCCAGCGCGCGAAGCCACCCGCCAGGTTCGACACGTTGGTGTACCCCATGTCGCGCAGCGTCACCGCCGCCAGCAGCGACCTCTGGCCGCTGGCGCACGAGATGAGCAGTTCGTGGTCGAGGTCGTGGGCCACGCCCGCCACACGACTCTCGAGGAACCCTCGGGGGACGTGCACGGCGCCGGGCAGGTGGCCCTGGTCCCACTCGCCGGTCTCACGGACGTCGATGATGAGCGGCCCGGCGCCCTCGGCAACGCGCGGGGCGACCTCGGACGGCTCCACCTCGGGGATGACCTCGCGCGCCGCGGCGAGCAGGTCCTGGTAGCTCGGGGACATCGGGTGATCTTCCTCGTTACTCGTTTCCCGGGAAATCCAATGGCAATAATAGCAATTAGATGCGCCGCCCCGCGCGGGCGTAACCTCGGGGTCCAGAGGGCGCCGACCATAGCGGCCGCCCGGGGCAGCGGAGGGCCGTACGGCATGGGCGCATCCATCCCCAAGAGCAGCTTCGTCAACCCCGATGCGCGGGTGCGGTGCCCCACGCCCGACTGCTGGGGTGACCTGCTTCTGTTCCCCACTGGCGACACGGACCGCGACGGCATACCGGCATTCTCCAACGCCACGCTGTGCCCCCTCTGCATGACGGGCTTCGACATCGATCCGGACATCACCGACCGCGACCTCTACCTGCGGGTGTCGTGGATGCGCGCGAACCCCGGGCAGTCGCTGCCCGACGACCTCGCGGCGCCGGACACGGGCGAATGACCGGAGCACCCGACCTGTTCGGCGATGCCGTGGAGAGCGCGCTGGAGGACGCGCGCCCCCTCGCCGCCCGCATGCGTCCCCGGTCCCTCGATGAGGTGGCGGGCCATGCGGAGCACCTCGGACCCGAGGGCTTCCTGCGGCGCGCCATCGCGGCCGATGAGGTGCCGTCGATCATCCTGTACGGCCCGCCCGGCACCGGGAAGACCACGCTCGCGCGCGTGGTGGCCACCGGCACGCGCGCGGAGTTCGAGGAGCTCTCGGCGGTGTCGGCGGGCCTCGCGGACGTCCGCGCGGTGCTTCAGCGGGCGCGCGACCGCCTTGCCGCAGGCATTCGCACCGTGCTGTTCATCGATGAGATCCACCGGTTCACCAAGGCCCAGCAGGATGCCCTGCTGCCGGCGGTGGAGGACGGGCTGGTGGTGCTGGTCGGGGCCACCACCGAGAACCCCTACTACGAGGTGAACGCGGCCCTGGTGTCGCGCATGCGGGTCCTGCAGCTTGAGGGCCTCGACGCGGATGACGTCGGCGCGTTGATCGACCGGGGCCTCGCCGACGAGCGGGGGCTGGCCGGGACCGTGTCCGTGACGCCCGAGGCGCGCGCGGCCATCGTGCGCATGGCGGGGGGCGACGCGCGGTACGCCCTGAACCTGCTGGAGGCCGCCGCCGGCCTGGCGGGCGATGGGCCGGTGACGCCGGAGGTGGTGGAACGTGCGGGCGGCGGACGGGCGGTGGTGTACGACCGCAATGGCGATCAGCACTACAACGTGGCCTCGGCCTTCATCAAGTCGCTTCGCGGCAGCGACCCCGACGCGGCCCTGTACTGGCTGGCGGTGATGCTGCAGGGGGGCGAGGACCCGAAGTTCATCGCGCGCCGGATGATCGTGGCGGCCAGCGAGGACATCGGCAACGCCGACCCGCGGGCGCTCGAGGTGGCGGTGGCCGCGGCCCGCGCGCTGGAGTTCGTGGGGCTGCCCGAGGCACGCATCAACCTGGCGCAGGCAGCCACCTATCTGGCGCTCGCCCCCAAGAGCGACGCCGCGTACCGGGGAATCGATGCCGCGATCGCGCGCGTGCGCGACGAGGGCGCACGCGTTCCCCCCCTCGCGCTGCGCGATGCCAGCCCGGCAAACCGCGAGAACCTGGGGCATGGCACGGGGTATGTGAATCCGCATGGGGCACGGGGCCGCGTGACGGGTGATTCGTGCATGCCGGCTGGCCTTGAGGACGTGCAGTTCTACGTGCCCACCGGGACCGGCGCCGAGGGCGATCTCGCGGCCCGGCTCGCGGCGCTTCGCGCCCGCGCCCGCGGCGCCGCGGGGTCTGGCACGATGCCGCCGTCAGCGGAGCCGGGAGACGACGGGTGAGCATCGAGGTGCAGGTGGGGCCGATGTCGGCGGGGGATTTCCGCCGGCTGTTCCGGTACGCCGAGTCCGAGTCGTCGGGCGACCGCGCGCAGGGCAAGGCCGACGATCCGCTCCGCACCGTGGCGGAGGTCATCGTGCGGCACGGCGGGGCGGCGGTGGCCGAGGAGGTCTTCCGCGTGACGCTGCCGGCGGACGCGGATGAGGAGGTGTTCGCCCTCCGGGCGTCGCTGATCCGCGAGGGCATCGCGCACCGCATGGAGCAGCAGCTGGACGATGGCCTCACCGAGGAGGTCTCGTGGCACACGCACGGCGACCACGACCATGAGCGCGCCGTGGTGCGCACCGCGCGTGGCGACGTGGCCCTGGTGGCCGCCGCGTGGGCGGAGATGGCAGTGACCTGCCCCGACATGGACATCCGCGACCGGCTGAACGACTACTTCTTCGTGGACGCCACGGGGCACCACATGACGGAGATCCCGCTGGACGTGGACGACGACATCCCCGACGCCGACCGCGAGGTGGGCGGCGTGCCCATCATGCTCGCCGACGAATGGGCGCTGGTGGCCCGGTACCACGGCGACCTGGAGTTGCGTGACCGGCTGAACGACCTGTACGCCGGGCGACGCGAGCTGGGCGTGCCCCCCGGGCCCGACGACCTGGGCTAGCCGGGTGGCGCAGGGCGACCTCAGCGCGGATGAACGCGCACGCGTCGCGCCGTACGTGACCGACCCCGACGGGCCGGTGTTCGCGCTGCTCAACCTGCCCGAGGCCGTGAAGGGCGCGCTGTTCGCCCGGTACTCGCGAAGCCCCGACTCGGTGCGGCGCATCCTGCTGGAGGAGTTCCTGCCGGATGGCCACGGGGAGGCCGTGCCTGTGCCCGAGGTGGGCTCCGACCGCGCACGGCAGTTCTTCCAGCGCGTGCTGGCCGAGTACGGCGACGACTCGGTGGCGCAGTTGGGCGGTGCGCACGTGGCGATCGAGGGCGTGAGCAACGTGCTGACCAAGGTGATCGAGTGGGGCCGGCTGGCCTCGTACCTGGAGCAGTCCACCCGCTACGTGCCCTACACGGATCAGGTGGACGGACGCTGGAAGTACGTGCGGCCACCCGGCATCGCGGCCCGCCCGGCGCTGCTGGCCCGCTATGAGTCGGTGCTGGACGACGCATTCGCCACCTACGCGCGCTTGTTCGAATCGGTGCTGGACCACCTGGTGGCGCAGTCGGGCGACGACGGCGACGCCGCCGTGCGGCGTGCGCTGCGCGCGCGGGCACTCGACGCCGTGCGCGGCCTGCTGCCGGCGGCCACTACCGCGAACCTGGGCGTGTACGCGAGCGGTCAGGCGTGGGAATCGCTGATCATCCGCCTGCGCGCCCACCCGCTGGCCGAGGCGCGCATCGTGGGCGATCAGGTGCTGGCCGCGCTGCGGCAGGTGATCCCCGACTTCCTCACGCGCGTGGACCGGCCCGACCGCGGCGAGCGCATGGGGGCCTACCGCCTGGCCACGGATGACCGGGCCGCCGCGCTGTGGGAGGAAATCGGCGGCACGGGCGCGCCCGCCTCCGGCACCGCCGACGTGCGGCTTCTGGCGCATGATGCGGATGGCGAGCGGCGCGTGCTGGCCCATGCCCTCTGGCCGGCGTCCGGGTGGGCGCTGGATGACGTGCGGGCGCGCGTGGACGTCATGTCCGACGACGCCGTGCGCGCGGCACTGGCCCGCTGGGCCCACGGCCGCGCCGACCGGCGTGAGCGACCGGGCCGCGCGCTCGAGGCCACCCAGTACCTCTTCGAGGTGACGTGCGACTACGGCGCCTACCGCGACCTGCAGCGCCACCGCATCCTCACGCTCGAGGCGCAGCCGCTGGGCGCGGACCTCGGGTTCGAGCCGTCACCCGACGTCGCTGCTGCGGGACTGGCCGATGAGTTCGCGTGCGTGCAGCGGCGGTCCGCGGACCTGTGGCGCGAGGTGCGGGACGAGGTGCCCGACGAGGCCCCGTACGCCGTCACCATGGCCCACCGCCTGAGGTTCGCCCTGCGGATGAACGCCCGCGAGGCCATGCACCTGATCGAACTGCGCAGCCAGCCCCAGGGGCACACCGCGTACCGGCGGGTGGCGCGCGACATGCTGCGGGCCATCCGCGACGATGCCGGCCACCCGGGCATCGCCGGCCTCATGGGCTTCGCCGACATGTCCGGCGACGGCGACCGCCTGGCGCAGGAGCGGCGTTCGGAGGCCCGCCGGGCCGCTGATACCGTGGATTCCTGATGGCTTCCGCACCACCGCGCCTGCGCCTCGGCGGCATGGCGCTCGCCAATGGATTGCTGGTCCACGGGCCCCGGCGCTGGGCGGCTGCCGTGGTGGACGATCACGGCGAGGTCGTGGTGGCATCGGGCCCCCGCCCCACGCTCGCGGTGGGCCCGCTGGCACGCATTCCGCTGGTGCGGGGGGCCGTGCGCATGGCCGAGATGATGCTGGTGGTGCCCGCTGCACGGCGGGGCGTGCCGCAGGCGCGGCTCGCGTTCGAAGAGGGCCCCATCGCGCCGCTGATGGCGGGGTCGATGGCGGCCACGGTGGCGTCGCGACGCATGCTGCGATCAGGCCTGGCCCAGGAGGCCGCCGCCGCGGTGCTGGCCCTCGCGCCCGCGCTCATTGCCCTGCGGTCGTCCGATGCCGCCGCGTGGCACGCGGTGGAGCACAAGAGCATCGCCGCCTACGAGCGGGCGGGCGAGGACGGCCTGGCCGACAACGCGCTCGACCCGAAGGAGCACGACAGGTGCGGCAGCAACCTGGTGCTGCCCCTTGTGGTGGCCACCGCCGGCGGCAACCTGCTGGTGCGGCGCCTGCCCTCGCGCCGGGCTCGGCTGGCCGGGCGCGTGGCCGCCATGGCCGCGGGAGTCGGAGCCGCCGTCGAGGCCTTCTCATTCGCCGAGCGGCATCCGCGCAGCGCAATGGGCAGGGCCGTCCATGCCGCGGGGCACGCCATCCAGGCGGGGTTCGTTACCCGGGAGCCCAGCGCCGCGCAGCTCGGCGTCGGGCGGGCAGCCATGCATGAGGTGCTGCGCGCCGAGCGCGCCGCCGGAGCACCGGCATGACCCTGCGCGCCGCCATCGCCGGGCTCGCGGCAGTCGCCACCCTCGTGCCCGCTGCGCAGGCCCATATCTCGGTGTCCCCGGAAAACGCAGTGCTGCGGGAGTCGACCGAGTTCACCATCACGGTCCCCGCGGAGGGCGGCCTCACCACCGACCGGGTACGCGTGCTCTTCCCCTCGCAGGTGAGCGTGTACGCCGTGGCCGACGCTCCCGGATGGACCACGCGCGTCCTCCGGCGCACCGACGGCCGCCTGCGCGGGGCCGAATGGACGGGCGGGACGATCCCGCCGGACCAGTACGCCACGTTCACGGTGCTGGGCACGCCCTTCGAGGAGGGCACCAGCGTGTGGCGCAGCGAGCAGGGCACCACGAACGGCAAGGTGAAGAAGTGGACCGGGCCGCCGGAGACCGGGGAGGAGACCGCGCCCGAGACCGGACCGGACGCGCCCGGCCCCGCATGGGCCGTCGAGGTGACGGCCGAGCGGGTGCAGGCGGCGGCGGCCGGCAGCGACGGTGGCGGGACCCTGTGGGCGGCCGTCGCCGGAATCGCGCTGGGGGCCCTGGCGCTTGTGGGCGTGGGGCTGCTGTGGTCATCGCGACCCGGCGACCTGCCGCCCGACGGCCCGGAGGACGACCCCGCGCCATGAGCACCACGGCGGATCGTCCGCGCCTTCCCCCTGCGACGTTCCAGCTTCCGGTGGAGCGGATGCGCGACGGGTACTACAGCGATGCCTACTTCACGTTCACGCGCGAGGTGCTGGAGGAGGACGGCCATCACCCCCGCGTGCTGATGCAGGTGTTCCAGCGCGAAAACGCCGTGCTGGGCGGGGTGGACGAGGCCCTCGCCATCCTCGCCCTGTGCGCGGGCCGGCGCACCGATGGGGGATGGCAGGACGGAGCGGCCGACCTGGAGGTGCGCGCCCTGCACGACGGCGACGGCATCGCCCCGTGGGAGACGGTGCTGTCGATGGAGGGCGACTACTCGCTGTTCGCGCACCTGGAGACCCTGGTGCTGGGCGTGCTGGGCCGGAGGACGCTGATCAGCCGCAATGTGCGCGCGGTGGTGGAGGCCGCGCGCGGCAAGCCCATCCTGTACTTCCCCGCCCGCTTCGACCACTGGCAGGTGCAGACCGGCGACGGCTGGGCCGCCCACGTGGCCGGGGCGATCGGCGTGAGCACTGATGCCCAGGCGTCGTGGTGGGGCGGTCGCGGAATGGGCACGGTGCCCCATGGGCTGATCGCCGCCTACGGAGGCGACACCGTCACCGCCGCCCGGAAGTTCGCCGGCCGCTTCGCCCGCGACCTGAACGTGATCGTGCTGGTGGACTACGAGAACGACTCGGTGCGCACGGCGCTGGAGGTGGCCGATGCGCTGGGCGATGACCTGTGGGGGGTGCGTCTGGATACCTCAAGCACCATGGTGGACCGCAGCCTGTGGCAGGAGATGGGTACCTTCACGCCCACGGGCGTGGTGCCGGAACTGGTGCGCAAGGTGCGCGAGGCGCTCGACCACGCCGGGCACGGGCGGGTGCGGATCGTGGCATCGGGTGGGTTCGACGCCGTCAAGATCGACGCGTTCGAGCGGGCGGGAGTGCCCGTGGACGCCTACGGGGTGGGGTCGAGCCTGCTGCTTGGGGCCAACGACTTCACCGGCGACATCGTGCGCGTGGACGGCCGGCCGTGCGCCAAGGTGGGGCGCGCGGAGAGCCCCAACCCCCGCATGCAGCCGGTGGACCTCGCGGCGCTCCGGGACCGGTAGGGGCTCGGATACAGTCCGCGCGATGGAACTGGGGCTCATCCACCATGTGGGGTACGTGGTCGCAGACCTGGACGAGGCGATCCCCGCCTACCGCGATGTCCTGGGGATGCCCGTCGGAGCGCGCGAGGTGATGCCCGAGCAGGGCGTGGAAGCCGTGCTGCTCGGCGCCGGCCCCTCGTATGTGGAGCTGATCGCGCCGGTGGCAGACGACACCGGCGTGGCCCGGTTCCTAGCCAAGAAGGGTCCGGGCATGCATCATGTGGCATTCGCCGTTTCCCATCTGCAGTCCGCGCTGCGCGAATTGTCGGATGGGGGCGTCGAGTTGATCGACTCCGCGCCACGGCGCGGGCTCGGCGGGCACATGGTGGCGTTCCTTCATCCGCGTTCGACGGGCGGGGTGCTCACCGAACTCGTCGAGGACCATTGAGAGCAGCGCACGACACGTCGGAGGCCTGACGCGTGAAGATCCGTTACATCGAGCCAAAGCCCCGCGGGGCCACGATCTACGAGATCGCCAACCTGCCGAAGCTGGGGCTTCCCCTTCTGGCCGCGATTGCGCGCAACACGTACGACGACGTGGACCAGCACATCTACTGCGAGCTGATCCGCGGCGTGGAGGTGGACTGGGACGACGTGCTCACCGCCGACCTGGTGTGCATCTCGACCACCACCAACACCACGCTGGAGGGCTACCGGTACGCCGACCGCTGCCGCGCTGCGGGCATCCCCGTGCTGTTCGGCGGCTCGCACGTGACCTTCATGTCGCACGAGGCCCTGGAGCACGCCGACTACGTCATCCGCCGCGAGGGCCACGTGGGCTTCGGGCAGTTCCTCGAGTGGTTCCGGGGCGATCGCGACCCCGCGGGCCTGCACGAGATCCTGGGCCTGTCGTTCCTGGAGAACGGCGCGCAGGTGGACAACCCCGAGGCACCGATGGCGTCGGGTGACGACCTCGACAACCTCCCCTTCCCGGCCCTGGACCTGCTGGAGGGCCACGAGCGGATGGTGACCCATCCCATCATGATGAAGTGGGGCTGCCCGTACGACTGCTCGTTCTGCAGCGTCATCAAGATGTTCGGCCGCAAGCTGCGTACGCGCTCGGTGGAGAACATGATGGAGGAGCTCCGGGGCGTGAACCCCGAGCGCGTCTTCTTCTACGACGACATCTTCATCGTCGACAAGAAGCAGGCGAAGTCGCTGTTCCGGGCGATGATCGACGAGGACATCACGCCGCAGTGGACTGCGCAGATCCGCGCGGACTCGATCTACAAGAGCAAGCAGACCCTCGAGCCCGACCATGAACTGCTCGCGCTCATGCGCGACTCCGGTTGCTACATGGTGTACATCGGGTTCGAGAGCATTACGCAGGAGGGCCTGGACGCCTACAACAAGAAGCAGAAGGTCGAGCACATCACGACCTCGATCAAGCTTCTGCATGACTACGGCATCCGCGTGCACGGGATGTTCGTGGTGGGCGCCGACACCGACACGCCCGACACCGTGCGCGCCACGGTGGACTTTGCCATCGAGCATGGCGTGGACACGCTGCAGATGATGATGCTCACCACCCTTCCGGGCACGGCGTTCGATGCCCAGATGCGGGCAGAGGGCCGCGTGCTGACCGACGACTACTCGCTGTACGACGGCCACCACTGCATCATCCAGCCCAAGCTCATGACGCCGTACCAGCTCCAGATGGAGACCTGGAAGAACATGCTGCGCTTCTACTCGAAGAAGACGCCGTGGGAGCTGGGCCGCAAGGAGATCCGGGCGAACCTGTTCCCGTTCGTGCGCCTGCTGACCGAGTTCCGGTTCATGCGCAACCTGCCGAAGGCGATCCGCCTGTGGCTCACCAACCGCCCCTCGGAGAGCTTCAAGCTGATCCGCACGACGATCTCCGCGCGCGGCATGCGAACCATCTACGAGACCCTCGGCGTGGCCATCTTCCGCTCCTACGGCCGCAAGCAGCTGCTGAAGTTCACTGACCAGCCCGAGTCGATGGTGCACCTGGACGAGATCCGGCGCCTGCCGGCCTGGACGCCCCCGTCCGAGGCCGATGAGCCGCAGGGGCAGGAGTCGCCGTCGCTCAAGGTGCTCTTGTGAGCCGACGCATCAAGCTGGGCCTCGAGGGCGGTGGCGTCCTCCTCCTCACCGTGGGGGATTCCGACGTCGCCGCCCTGCGGGGCGCTCTCGGTGGCTCCGGGTTCCATGACGTGGCGTCCGAGGAGGGCGAGCA
>JAUROO010000071.1 GCA_030829765.1 Miltoncostaeales bacterium
ATGGTTTGGTGCGCGGACTACGCGCGTGCCCACCGGGATCCGTTCGCACAACCTGAGGTTGCGGGCCGTGGTGGCCGACGTGTTGGTGATCGTCCCGCGGATCGACACTGTTGCTCCGGGCCGCACACGGCGGTTGGAGGGCGACTGAACTCGCGTCGAGAGCGTGATGGTCGCGGGGGGCTCCTCGGCTGCGACGGTAACGGCCTGATGCGGCGTGGCCGTGCCCGTTGGCGCCGACGGGACGGGGGTGTCCGCGAGGCCGACCGGGTCAAATGCATTCTGTGTCTTGGCACCTGGGGGCTTAGTGCCCACAAAGAACTCCGCGTAGGTGGTCTGCGTGCAGGCATTGGCGGCCGACATCTTGACGGTGTTGGTTCGCGATCCCCGCCGTGCCGTCTTCGTCGCCCGCAGCGTCATCGAGCCGGTGACCGACGCCCCGGCGGCCAGACGGGCGCTCGACCAGCACACGTTACGCTTGGTCTTGCTTGCCCGTCCGGATGAGTTCACGAAGGTCATGCCCGCGGGGATCGTCGCGCAGATACGCGGATCAATGGCGTCAACTGCGCCGGTGTTACTGATCCGTGACGTGAACCGGACTGTCCCGCCCGGCTTCACGGTCCGGTTGCCGGGCCACACAGCCCTGGTCCATCCGGCCAGCTGGGTGAGGCGCGTGACGTCGCCACCCGTCTGGCCCGGGGTCGCGGTGGACACTGCCGCGGGGAGCCCCACGCGGACGGGCGGAGCAGTGTGCGGCGTATCGACATTCACATGGGTGAATGGGTTTATCGGCGAACCCACCGGAATGCGCGGCGCTGCCCCTGGCTTGAAGGATGCGCTTGAGCTCCCGACCTGCCAGACGACGGTCGCGGAGGCATCCGCGGCCCCCGGGGTCCAGGTGTAGGTCCATGTGCCCGACGAATAGGGTGGAAAGACCGTCGGGCGTGGCTGCCCGGGAGCCGTAGCGGTGCCACCAGTGACGGTATTTGGCGTGGCACCCGCGGTGCCCGAGCCGGGGCTGATGACGTTGCTCCCGCCCGATTCGGGGGCTGAGATGGTCCATGGGCTCACGTTGCGCCAACCAAAGGTTGCGGAACGTGTGCCATCGGGGTTCGCGGTGATGCCGGCGGGCGGCAGAACGGCCAGACAGTTGGGCAGAACCGGAGGTACGGGCGTCGCCTCGCTGGTGTTTCCGAGACCCTCCCAGGTGGTGAGGATTCCCGGGGTGGTGCCTGCCACCGGATTGCGCCCGAAGGGTGCGACGAAGTACACGGACGATCCGGGCGTTAGGGAGAGGGGCGCAGGGCGGACTGCCGTGGCGACGAGGGGGCCGGGCTGGCCAGGGAAGCGGTTGCCCTGCACGAGATAGAACCACCCCTCCCCGGGGGGGGCCTTCTGGCCGTACCGAAACGAGTCAAGGCCGCCGGTATGGGTCGTGGACCAGAAGACCTCCCGGTCATCGCCTGTCGGCCCGGTGTAGGGGATCGCGCAGTGAGGCAGCGTCTCGAGTCTATTGTTGGTTGGAGAGGGAGTGGTGACGTCCACCCACCACACCCAGTCCCCGGTCGGTCCCGTAACGGTCCCATCAGGGGCCACTCGCTGCACCTCAAATGTGTGCAAGCCGTTGACCAGCGGACCCGTGCTGAAAAACCACGAGCACTTGGTCCACTGTCCAAGGTCGAGACGGCACTGGTTGTAGCTGGGGTACGTGGCCGGGTTCAGCGAGAACACTGCCGACGAAAGGGCCGTGGTCTTGAGGGGCGCCGACGTCGGGGTGCCCTCAATCAGATTCACGGCGCCGACCGAACTGGCTGGGGAGGACGCCCCCATCAGTGCGATGAGTCCTATGGCTCCGCCCGCGAGAATAGTCCCTCTACCCGCCACGAAATGGAAGCTAGCACGTCAGCAGGATGTCCAATACGCGCACGCGGCACATCGGGGGTGCCCCCGATGTGCCGCGTGCGCGTCCTAGTGACTCTCGATCACGCGGTCGACCAGGCCGTACTCTGCGGCTTCCTCGGCGGTGAAGAACCGGTCGCGCTCGGAGTCGACGTGGATCTGCTCCTCGGTCTTGCCGGTGTGCTGGGCAAGGATCTGGTCAAGGCGCGCGCGCAGGTTCAGCGTCTCGCGCGCGTGGATCTCGATATCGGTCGCCTGCCCCTGGAAGCCCGACAGCACCTGGTGGATCAGGATGCGGCTGTTGGGCAGGGCCATGCGCTTGCCCGCGGCGCCGCCGGCCAGCAGCAGGGCGCCCATGCTCATCGCGATGCCGCAGCAGATGGTCTGCACGTCGGGCTTGATGAAGTTCATGGTGTCGTAGATGGCCAGGCCCGCGTACACGGAGCCACCCGGCGAATTGATGTAGAGCGAGATGTCCTTGTCGGGGTCCTCGCTCTCCAGGTGCAGCAGCTGGGCCACGATGAGGTTGGCGATCTGGTCATCCACCGGGGTGCCCAGGAAGATGATGCGCTCGTTCAGCAGGCGCGAGTAGATGTCGAACGAGCGCTCGCCGCGGGCGGTCTGCTCGATGACCATCGGGATGAGGGGGCTCATGCGGTGGTGACTCCTTGGTCGTTTCCGGTTCCCTGGGTTGCGAGGAACGCCCCGAACGCCGCGAAGGCGCGCAGGTCGTCCCGGTGCAGCCGTCCGACGGCCCACTCGATCTCGTCCCGGGGGTCCGGGGCGAAGCCGAGCGGCCGGCGCGCGGGCCGTGGCGGCGCCGCGCCCAGCGCAATGGCCAGGTCGAGGAACACCTCTCCGGCCCCCACGCCGATCGCGTCGGCAATGCGCGCGAGCGCACCGAACGAGGGCTCCTTGAGCCCCCGCTCCACCTCGGAGAGGTGCGCCGGGCTCATGCCGGCGCGCTCCGCGGCTGCCCTGAGCGACAGGCCGGAGTCCTCGCGGCGGGCGCGGAGCGCCTCCCCGAGGGTTGTTCCGATTGGCTGTTCGCTCTCAGCGGACATCTGCACGCTGAGAGCGTATCGCAGCTACTTCTGAACCTGGTCGCGTACGTCCCGCAGCAACCGGCCGACCGGCGACTGGTACTCACGGGGTGGCGGAGGGCGATCGCCGCGGCGGTCGCGTTCGGCCGCGCGGGGCTTCATCCAGAAGTGCTCGACGATCACCATGCTCGCAATGGCGGCGACGGTGGCGAACGCCAGAGATGGCACCGCGCCCATCTTGAACACGTACGGCACGATGAGGAGCGCGGGAAACCACACCAGGGCGAACACCAGCATGCCCCGCCCCACCTTGCGCGTGAGCCGTGCCTGCTGGGCATACACCTCGGCCACGTCGGCCTCGGTGGTGGGGTCGTGGTACTCGCGGGGCATGGGCCCGATTCTAGGTCGTGAGCGGGCCGATCATCCCGAGTATGACCGCCGCAACAAGCAGCACGATCGCCACGATCACGAGCACCTTCCCCACGGTGGCGGCCGTGCGGACGAACAGGCGGATCACTCCCAGCACCACCGCGGCCACCAGCAGCCATGTCGCCACCTCGAGCAGCATCAGACGCGTCGCCCCCCGGCGTCGAGCGCGGCACGGACCGCGGCGGTAAGCGCTGCCACGTCATCGGGCACGCGCGCCACGGCCATTGCGCCGCGCCAGTCCATGTCGGCCTCGGCGTCCAGGGCTGTGCCGTGCTCGTCGGTCACGATCACGCCGGCCTCGCGGGCGATGAGTATCGCGGCGGCGATGTCCACCACGCGCCCGGGTCGAAGCACCGCGAGGCCGTCGAGGCGCCCCAGCGCCACGTTCTGGATCGACAACGCCAGCGAGCCGAGGCTGCGGATGCGGCTGGTGTGCGACAGGTGCTGCATGGCCGCGGCAAGGCGCCGCGGGGACGCGCCCTCCACCACCGTGAGCCACAGCCCGCGGTACGGCCGTGCCGGCATGGGGGCGCCGTTCACCCGCACGCCCTCGCCGCGTACGGCCACCACGGTCTCGCCGGTCCCCAGGTGCCGCAGCACGCCCACCCGCGCGTCCGACAGGCGCGGTCCGTCGGTGACCGCCAGCGACACGGCAACCTCCGGCAGGCCTCGGCGGGCGTTGCGGCTGCCGTCGATCGGGTCCACGATCACCAGCGTCCCGTCGCCGTCGAAGTCCCGGTGGCCGACCTCCTCCGAGATCAGGTTGAAGCGCATTCCCTGCGCGTGTGCCTGCTCCAGAACCGCGATGATGGCGGCCTCGGCGTCGCGGTCGATCACCAGCGTGGTGTCGCCGCCCTCGCCGCGGCCTACCTCCACCCCGCGGCCCGCAGCCGGTATCGCGGCGACGGCCTCGGCTGCCCGGTCGGCGGCCCGGGTGAGCACCTCCACCCAGGTGGCGTCATCCGGATCAGTCGGCCAGCGGCTGGAAGGCAACGCCCGAGAGCAGCTTGGGGAAGAAGTAGGTGGACTTCTGGGGCATCACGCCGCCCTCCTCGGCGACGGCTGCCACCTGTTCGCTGGGGATGTGGCGCACGAGCAGCGCGGCCGCGGCGCGGCCGGAGCGAACGGCGTCCCATGCGTCGCCCGCATCCTTCGTGTAGGTCAGCAGTCCCTCGTGCGCCAGGTGCGCCTGGTCACCGCCCAGCGCGGGCACCAGCAGGTCCCTTTCGAGCACGGCCAGGTCCAGCCGCTCCGCAGCGGTCATCCCCGCGCGCGGGGTGGTGAGCAGCAGTGCCCGGTCCGGCAGCACCAGGCCGGCCGCCACCAGGTCGGCCGGGGCGGCGGCCAGTGCGGCCTCCAGGGCCTCGAGGGTGTTGTCCACCGGCGCGGCGTCCAGGTGGTCCTCCGCGCCCGCGGGCCACTCCGCCAGCACGCGGTGCGTGGGAAGTACCACCAGGCCGTCGTCGTCGAGTGACGTCAGGCCCATCAGCACGAAGTCGTACGGGCGCTCGTCGCCCCCGTCGCCCTCCTCGGCGCGCCGCTCATCGCGGTATGCAAGCGCGGTCTCGTATCGGTGGTGCCCGTCGGCGATCAGGATCCACCGCCCGGCGAGGGCCTGCTCGATCGCCGTAAGGCGCTCGGGATCGGCGATGGTCCACAGGCGGTGCACGGTGCCGTCGTCGTCGGTGATCACCGCGTCGGGTTCGCCATCCACGGCCGCGGCCGCCCACGCCTCGCCGGCGGGATCGGGGTAGAGCCCGAAGACCGGCGACAGCTGCACCTTCGTGGCGTTCATCAGCCGCAGGCGCTCCTCCTTGGGCCCCGCGTGGGTGCGCTCATGGGGGCGCACCACCCGTTCCTCGTACGGCTCGGCGCCCACCACGGCAACAAGGGTGCTGCGCGTGCGGTGGCTGCCGTCCGGCAGGTCGAACTCCTGGGTCCAGGCGATCATCACCGGCTCGTCGCACCGCCGCAGCACGCCTCGTCCAGTCCAGTCGGCGATGGTCGCCGCCACGGTCTCGTACGGGATCGACGGCAGGTCGATGCCCACCACGTTCCACGGGTTGCGCGACGCCAGCTCGTCCCGGTACTCCGGGCCGATCACGTCGTATGGGGGCGCCACGAGTGTCTGCATGTCCCCGGCCACCGACGGGTCGAAGACGAGCGCGCGGAAGGGGCGGACGCGGGCCCCGCGGAAGTCATCGGTCACAGGACGTCACCCTACCAATCCCGGTACGGCCGCCCGACCCGGGTGGCAGGCACCGTGGCGTCCGGGGGCGTCCGTCCTGCGGCTTAGGATGACGCGTCCTTTGATCGAGGACCTCACACCGCAGCAGGCTCAGGCGGTCACTCACCGGGCTGGCCCCATGCTGGTGCTCGCGGGGGCGGGCGCCGGCAAGACGCGCGTGCTGTGCAACCGGCTTGCGTGGCTGGTGAATGAGGGCGCCGATCCGGCGGATGTCCTGGCCCTCACGTTCAGCGCCAAGGCCGCGGCGGAGCTGCGTGAGCGCGCCGAGGGCATGATCCCCGGCAGCCACGAGACGCTGCGGGTGACCACCTTCCACTCCTACGCCCTCGACCTGGTGAGGACCCTCGGCACCGACCGCGACCTCGCCCCGGTGCTGCAGCCCGCCGGCACCGAGGAACGGGTGCTCGTGCTGCTCGACCGCCTGGTGGACCTCGAGTTGTCCGACCGCGGCAACGACCTGCGCACCAACCCCGTGCAGGTGGTGCGCGGCTTCATCGACCGCATCGACCGCTGCCGCGACGAGCGCGTGGATCCCCGGCGGTACGCATCGTGGGCGCAGGCCGCGCTCGACGGCGCCCGCAGCAGCCGCGATGCCGCCGATGCCCGTCGCGAGGTGGAGTTCGCCCGGGTGTTCCGCCTGCACGACGAGTGGCTCGCGGAACTCGGCATGGAGGACTTCGGCCGGCAGATCACCCGCGCGATGGACCTGCTGGCCGAGCACGCCGACCTGCTCGACATCGCGCGATCGCGTGCGCGGCACGTGCTGGTGGATGAGTTCCAGGACACCAACCACGCGCAGGCCGAACTGCTCTACCTGGTGAGCCACCGCTCCGACTCGCTGGTGGTGGTGGGCGACGACGACCAGGGCATCTACCGTTTCCGCGGGGCGTCGGCCAAGAACATGGCCGACTTCCGCGTGCGATTCCCGGACGCGCCGGTGGTGCGCCTGGAACTGAACCACCGCTCCACGCAGGCCATCCTGGACGCCGCACACGCGGTGGTGGAGCCCATCGCCATGCGCGAGCCGAAGGTGCTCACGGCGCTGCCCTCGGCGGAGGGCCCCCCGCCGGACTTCTGGCGCGCGCCCGACCCCGCCGGTCAGGCGCGTGCGGTGGCCGCGGAGATCCTGCGGCTTGCCGAGCAGGGCACTCCCTACGAGGAGATGGCGGTGCTCATGAAGGCCGTGCGCACCGAGGGGCGGGTGATCGTGGCCGAGTTGGAGCAGGCGGGCATTCCGCATCAGGTTCACGGCGGCACCGACCTGTTCGATCGCCGTGAGGTGCGCCTGGCTCTCGCGTGGATGCGGGCAGCCACCGATCCCACCGACGCCATCGCCCACCTGCGCGTGGCCACCGACCCCTCGCTGGGCCTTCCGTGGGCGCCCGCGGCGCAGGTGGTGAGCGATGCCGCGGCGGCGGGCACGCACATCTCAGGTCCGCTGGGCGATCTGGCCGACGCACCAGCCGCACGGGCGCTCCTGGATGACCTCGGGCGCACCGCTGCCGTGGCCGCGCCTCTCGATCTGGTGCGCGAGGTGCTTGACCGCACGGGCATCAGGGTGCGGGCGCTGGCGCTGGGTGGTGCCGAGGGCGCCGCCCGGCTGGCGGACCTGGCATCGCTCGATCGCCTGGCGTACGAGGTGGTGGCCGCGCACCCCGGCATGGATGCGCCCGCGCTGGTGCGGCATCTCGACGGCCTTGCAGGGGTGGGATTCCGTGCGTCGGGAGGCAGCCCGGAGCGCCTGGGCGTGCAGGTGATGACCATCCACCAGGCCAAGGGCCTGGAGTTCGACGCCGTCTGGGTGCTCGGCATGACGCGGTTCAACTTCCCCGGTCGTGATCGGGCGCGCACCGATATCCCCGACGCCCTGCTGCCCGAGGCCCTCCCCCGCGGGAAGGACGCCCATGTGGCCGAACAGCGCCGCCTTGCGTACGTGGCCATGACCCGTGCGCGGCGGCATCTGTACCTGTGCTCGTTCTCGGCCGGCGAGAACGGCATTCCGCAGCACCCCTCGCCGTTTGCCGAGGAGGCACGCTCCGCCCTCGGCGACCGGCCATGGGCCGATGTCGGCGCTGCGCCTGACCGCGCTGTCCTGGACGCCCTGGCAACGGCCCGCGCACGTCTTGAGGATGCCGTGAACCGTGCCGCCGACGCGGCTGCAGGGGGTGGCGACGATGCGATGGCCCGGGCCGACGCGGCTGCAGATGCCGCCCGGGCTCTGGTGATGGCGCGCGCCGACGTGCTGGCCGGTCCCGCCCCCGCCGAGCCGCCCGCGCCGGTGCCGCGCGCGCCACGCCCGGGGCTGCAACTCAGCCCCACCGACGTGGCCCGCTACCTCTCCTGCCCGTTGGCCTACCGGTTCGCCGCCGTCGACCGCGTGCCGCCCCGGTGGGATCCCAACCGCGCCATCGGCAACTCCATCCATGCCGCGCTGGAGGCGTGCTTCCGCGACGGCGTCCCGGAGGACGGCGCCGACCGCGTGATCGCCCGCTTCGCGGCCGAGATGAAGGGCCGCGGCGCGGCGGATACCGCGGTGGGCAGGCAGGCGCTGGAGCGCGTGCGCGAGCACATCCCCCGGTACCTCGACCGCGTGCGGAAGTCGGGCGTGCGCCCGGTGGGCGTGGAGCGCGCCTTCAGCCTGGGCGTGGGGCCGCACGTGATCCACGGGCGCATCGACCGCATCGACTCGCACCCGCAGGGCGGCCATCAACTCGTGGACTACAAGAGCGGTCGCGCGCCCGCGCGCGAGACCGATGCCGGACGCCTGGTTCTCATCACCTACATCGAGGGCGCCCGCGACGCCTGGGGCATCGAGCCCCGGGGCGCCACCCTCGAGTACGTGCTGGATGGCGAGGTGCGGAACGTGCATCCCGACGGCATTGAGCGTGCGGAGGCCATGGAGCGCGTGCGCGATGTGGCCGATTCCATCTCGGCAGGGCGGTTCGTTCCCACCCCCGGCTGGGCGTGCCGCACCTGCGACTTCAACATGATCTGCCCCGCGCAGGACCGTTAGGGTCACGCCCATGGCAACCCTTGAGCCAGGGCGCCCTGTGGAGGGCGTGTTCGCGGTACGTCGCAAGGAGCGGCGCATGAGCCGCAAGGGGTCGCCATACCTGGCGCTGACCCTGGGCGATGCCACCGGCACCATCCCCGCCGTCATCTTCGACGAGCCCGACTGGTTCGCCGGGCAGTTCGAGGAGGGTGATCGCGTGCGCGTGACCGGCGAGGTCACCGACCGGGGCGGCCGCAGCGTGTTGCGCGTGCGCTCGCTCCGGCCCGCCGAGGCCGCCGACGCCCAGGTGGACCTGCTGCCCCGCAGTCACCGCGACCCGGAGGACATGTGGGGGTTCGTCCTCGGCCTGGCCGATGAGGTGACCGACCCCGGGCTGCGCGCCCTGCTGGATGCCATGACCGCCGACGTGGCGCTGGCCGATGCCTGGCGCACTGTCCCCTGCACGCGGTCGGGCCATCATGCCTACCTGGGGGGGCTCGTAGAGCACACGGTGGGCGTGGCCATGCTGTGCCAGTCGCTCTGCACGTGGCATCCCCGGCTCGACCCCGACCTGCTCGTGACCGCGGCGCTGCTGCACGACATCGGCCACACGCGCAACTGGGAGGTCCGCTCTGCCACGGTGGAGCAGACCGACGAGGGCCGGGCGCTCGGGCATCTGGCCATCGGCATGCAGATGGTGGACCAGGCCACGCGGGCGGCGGGGGTGTCCGACGAGCGCCGCCTGGCACTGCTGCAGGCCATCGCATGGCACCACGGTCCGCCCGCGGGAGCGCATGTCAGTCAGGCCTCGCCCGCGGCCCTCGCCCTGTGGCGGGCCAATGCCCTGGAGGCGGGGGTGAAGGCCCGGCTCGAGGGCGTCAGCCTGCTCGACGACTAGCGCGACCCGGCGGGGCCCTACCTCGCGGCGGCCAACTGCGCCTTGGCGCGTGACAGCAGGCTGGCGGGCAGCGGCGCATAGCCCAGGCCGGCCAGCATTCCCTGTGCCTTCGCACTCAGGAAGTAGCGCAGGGTGCGGCGCGTCGCTGCGTCCATGCGGCGATCCCGTCGTGTCACCGCATAGGCCACCGTGGTGATGGGGTATGCACCCGGTGCCGCGCTGTTCAGCAGGTCCACCGCCAGGCTGGACGTGGCGCGCCTCCCGGCATGTGCCCCTGCCTTCTGGACCGCAGATTCCGTGGGATGCATGAAGACATGGCGCACTACCGTGGTTGCGGCGTCACCTCGCCCGGTAGTGACCCGCTCGCGCTTGCCCACGGCAACGACGTGATGGGCGAGCCCCTCGCGGCTGGCATCCGCGACCGGCAGGAAGGTGATCGCACCCTGGTTGGCCGTCATGCACTCGCCCATGCCGGTCACGCGTGGAACGCGGATCACGCGGGCCGCCTTCCACCGCGGCGCCAGTGATGCGCCACCCACCCTCCGGCGGAAGGCACCGCTCGCCTTCGACAGATAGCTGCTCATATCCCACGACTCGCCGGACTTCCGTGCGGGTACGCAGAGCGTGATCGGCAGGTTCCGGGGCATGTGGTGGCGCAGGTTGGTCTGCCGGATGCGCTTGTCGTTCCAATTCCGGATGACCCCCGAGAAGATCTCGGCGATGGTGGTGCCACGGAGGTCGATGTTGTGGCCCGTGACGCCCGGTACGTTCACCGCCACGGCAATGCCGGACAACATCGTGGGGTAGTAGGCGACCGGCCCCCCCGCGCGGCGCACCTGCGCGCGCGTGAACGGCTCGTCGGCACCCACCCACCCGATGCGGCTGCTCCGCAGGGCTGATGGCCCACGGGCGTCAGCGATCGAATAGCTGCAGAGCGACGACGCCGAGCACCAGGCCTGGAATGCGCGCGCGGGAAGCTCCGCACCGATGCCGCGCGATGCAGGTGCCGCCGGTGCGGCGGCGGGCAGGGCCGCGATCCCGATCGCGGCTGCCGCGGCCATGCGCAGCGCGCAGATCACAGGTTGTCCCATGTGTGGTGGTACACGCCCGCCCACGATGGGTTCAGGCGGAGCTTCCCGCTGCATGAGAAGTCCGTTGACGGGCTTGCCTCGAAGTTGCAGTCGATGTCGCCGGAGACGCGGTCGGCATCGAAGTAGCCCATTGCCCCGACATCGACCGTCCAGGCCGCCCCGCTGGTGGCCTGGAAGACCGCCAGGTTGAAGCCGATGCCCACCTCGATGTCCTTGCTGAAGGTCCTGTCGTCGTACTTCTCGGAGAACGATCGCTTATAGCTGAGGTCCACTGATCCGAAGAAGCCGTCCACGTACGCGAAGGACGGGCCCGTGAACTGACTCTTGCTTCCGAACGTCTGCTGGTACGGCGAATCCGTGCCGTCGCCGAACCAGTTGACCTCCATCGTGACTGTCTGCGTCACGCCGCCGCCATCGTTGCTGAAGCCCGGCGTGTGCGAGACCTGCAGGTCGAACACGAACTTCGTCAGTGTCGAGCAGGCGATGCCGATCTCCGCATCCTGCAGGTCGTAGGTGTCGTTGCCCATCACGGCGGTGCCGCTGACGGCGACATCGATGGTGCTGCACCCGGTTGCCGGCACGGTGGACGACCACGTGAAGCCGAAAGACTGCAGGTAGAAGTCCTCGCTGCCCGCCGCCAGGTCAGCGCCGGTCGCGGTGATCGTCAGGTCGTAACAGCTCCAGTCGCTGCATCCGGAGCCCGTGGCCTGCGCCACGGACATGCCCACGTCGAAGGTGCCGGCGTCGGTGACGAGCGATGCGGTGATCGCAGCCGCCGGGTTGATCGACGACACCGTGATGCTCGCGGTCTCGAGCTGGAATCCGCTCACCGTCAGGTCGTCCACCGTCACGCTGGCCTCAATGCCCTGGTACGAGATGGTGGCAACCATGTCCACGGTCGCATCGCCGATGGCCACCCCGGAGATCGTGAGGCTCGTGGTGAGCCCCCCGACCCTCATCGTGACGGTGCCGCTCAGCGCGTCGAGGCTCGCGCCCCGGTATCCGACGGTCTGG
>JAUROO010000072.1 GCA_030829765.1 Miltoncostaeales bacterium
GGCGCCACCCCCAGGCCCGCGGCGGCCTCCTCCGCCATCACCACCATCGCGGCCGCGCCGTCGTTGATGCCCGATGCGTTGCCCGCGGTGACCGTGCCACCCTCCCGGAACGCCGGGCGAAGCGCCGCCAGCGCCTCCTGCGTGGTGTCGGGCCGCGGGTGCTCGTCGGTATCCACCAGGACAGGGTCGCCGCGACGGCGCGGCACGGGTACCGGCACCACCTGATCGCGGAAGTGGTCACGCTCCATGGCCAGCCGGGCCAGGCGCTGGCTCTCGGCGGCGAAGGCATCCTGGTCCTCGCGGCTCACGCCGAAGCGCTCGGCCACCACCTCGGCGGTGCCGCCCATGTGCTGGTCGGTCAGCGCGCACCACAGGCCGTCGGCGATGAGCGTGTCGCGCATGGCCGCGTCGCCCAATCGGTAGCCGTCGCGCAGATACGCCACGTGGGGGGCGCGGCTCATGCTCTCCATGCCGCCCGCCACCACCACCTCGGCGTCACCGGCGCGGATCTCCTGTGCCGCCATGCCCACCGCACGCAGGCCCGACCCGCACAGCTGGTTGACGGTGGTGGCCGGCACGGTGTCAGGCACCCCGGCCGCGATCGCCGCCTGCCGCGCGGGCCCCTGCCCGAGGCCGGCCTGCAGGATGCACCCCATCAGGACATCGTCCACGCGGCCGCCCGGCACGCCGGCGCGCAGGAGCGCCTCGCGTATGACGATGGCCCCGAGATCGGTGGCGGGAACCTGCGACAGCGCGCCCATGAACGCGCCGATGGGCGTCCGGACCGCCCCGGCGATGACCGGCGTGCTCACCGGGTCACGCGGTGAACGACTTGCCGCATCCGCACGACCCCGTGGAGTTGGGGTTGTTGATGCGGAAACCCGCGCCCTGGAAGCCCTCTTCGTAGTCGAATTCCGACCCGAGCAGGTACGGCACGCTCATGCGGTCGATGATGACGCTGACCCCGTGCTGCTCCACGACCTCATCGTCGTCACCGGCACGGTCGAAGGTCATCGCGTACTCGAACCCCGAGCAGCCGCCCGGGACGACCTTCACGCGCAGCCCCGACCCCGGCTCGGCCTCATCGTTGATGAGCTGCTTCAGCTTCTCCCCGGCGACGGGCGTGAGGGTGATCATGCAGGGTCCTCCCGGTCGGTGCGCGTGCCCTGCATGCTAGCCGCTGTTCACCACCGACCACCGCGACGTGGTGGCGTGGCCCGCGCGATCCCGGATCCGCACCACCACGTCGAGCACCCCTGCGGGCAGCGCTGACGGGCGCAGTTGCAGGGTGAACGGGGTGATCCGCGCGCGGCGCGAGAGATCGCGTCCGTTCACCGTCACCGTGGTGCGGCGCGGGTCGATGCCGGTGCCCCCGCGCCCATCCGCGTACCGCACTGAGAGGACCCCCGTGACCGCGTCACCGGTCGCCGGCGTGCGCCGGAGCACCCGGGGCGCGCGCGCCGGGCCCTGGCGGGCGCCGGGTGCCACGGGGAGCGCCCGGCCCGACCACGCCAGCGCGGCAACGGCGGTGGCGAAGACGGACGCTCTGCCGCGCGCCACCGTCCTCACGCCCCCATCCGGACGTTGCAGGTCCGCCAGCACCGACAGCGGGCTGCCCCCGCGGGCCCAGGCACCGCGCCCCGGCTGCTCACCCAGCGCCCGGATCGCCATGACCGCCCATGCCGTGGGCACCGCCGCGCGCCCGAAGCCCCCATCACGGTCGCGCAGCGCGAGCAGGCGGGCGCGCGCGCCCACGAGCACCGGGTCCGCCACGCGCATACGGGCCGCCCGAAGGGCCTGTATCGCCGTCGCCGTGCCGATCACATCCGACGCACCGGCGCCCGGGCTGGTGGCCCATCCGCCATCGGGCGCGCGCATCCGCACCAGGGCGCCGACCGCGGCACCGACCGCCGGGTCATCGGGGCGGCGGCCCACCGCGCGAAGGGCGATGAGGCCCCATGCCGTCGTGAGCATCGCACCCCCGAATGATCCGTCCGCCGACTGCTGCGCGGCCACCAGGGCCGCCAGCTGATCGTCCACGCGCCCGGCGGCCCGGCGTGCCACGGCCACGCGCAGCACGTCCGCCACGGTGCCCGGTGCCAGGGCCGCGACGGCATCGGCCAGCGTGGGGGTGCCCGCGCCGGGCGCCCACCTCGCCGGGTCCTCGCGCGCGCCCGCCACGGCCAGGGCGGTCCAGGACGTGTCCGCATCGCGCCCGGCCGCGGGCCCGATCATTCCGGTGGAGGGGTCCTGGCGGGCCGAGAGGTAGTCAAGCGCGCGCTCACGGGGCGAGGCCACCGCGGGCATCGCCACGGCTCCCGCCGCCAGCGCGCCTGCGATCGCCACACCCGCTGCGCGTGCCACCCGCCGTCGCATGCCGTACAGGCTGCCATGCGCCGCGGCGCACCCACCGGGGGTCAGGGTTGCCGCGACTGCCGCAGCATCTCGCCGAACCGCGCTGCGCTGCGCAGCGCGAAGTCGCCATGGTTGTTGTTGAACACCACCGCGACCTCCTGCGCCCGCCCGGCCATGTCGAGGACCGGATCCAGCCACTCACCCAGCTCCTCATCGGAGTACTGCCAGTCGAACCGCTCGGCCACGGAGCGGCTGCCCTGCCATGTCGCGGCGTTCCGCCCGTGCAGCCGCAGGTACGCCAGATCCGCGCAGGTCACCTCCACGATGGGCGGCATGGCGCTCGGCACGTCGATGCGTGGGGCGTCCACGCACACCCAGGCGGCATCGCGCGCGGACAGCATCTCCACGGCGGCCTCGCGCTCACCGGTATCCGCCCAGGAGGCATTGCGGAACTCCACCGCCGTGCGCAGTGGATGGATGCGATCGATGATCCGCGCGATCTCCTCACGCGCATCGGCGCCGGCGGCCACGTGGGGCGGCATCTGCAGCAGGATCGCCCCCAGCTTGGGCCCGAGCGGCGCCACGGCCTCCACCAGCGCATCGGTCACCGCGTCGCGCAGCTCGCGCGACGGCCGCCGGATGCGCCCCCGGCGATCGGCCTGGAAGGGCAACTCGCGCAGCGGCGGCGGCAGGCGGGCCGGGTCGGATGCATGCCCGGAGATCACCTGATGCGCCTTCACGTGGAAGCGGAAGTCATCCGGCGTGCGATCGGCCCACGCCTGCACGGTCCCCGCGCGCGGCAGTGCGTAGAAGGTGGCGTTGACCTCAACCATCGGGAAGTGCCGGGCGTAGTAGCGCAGCCTCCCCTCGGCGTCGTTCTTCACCTCATCGGGGTACCACCCCGCCCGGATGAACTCGGGGTCGGTCCACGAGGCCGTCCCCACGCGAATGCGATCGGGGTCACCGTGCGGCATCAGTCCCCCCGGCGGCGCAGTTCCTCATCCAGGCGCGCGGCGTCCTCCGGGGCGATCTCCGGCGCCGGCTCATCCCGGCCCCGACGGGCCCATACGCGCGTGACCAGCGGAATCGCCGCGAGCCCGGCGAGCACCAGCACGATGGGCACGATCCATGCGACCAGGTCGAAGCCCTCCTTCGGCGGCGTGGCGAGCACGCCGCGCCCGAACTCCTCCACCAGTGCGTCGATGATCTGCTGCTTGTCGTCGCCCTCGGCGATGCGGTCGTTGATGAACACCTTCATCCGCTGGGCCGCCGGAGAGTCGGACACATCGAGCGGGGTGTTGCAGGTGGGGCACCGGACCTCGCGTGCCACCTCCACCACCGTGAGCGAGGCCGCAGGGGCGGCCAGGGCGAGCGCGGCGAGCAGGGTGGCCACCATGGCCAGGAGCGGGCGGCGCATCACTTCTCCGCCAACACCTCGTCCAGCGGGCCGGTGAGCTGCCCGGTGCGGCTCACGGGGCCCGCGATGTGCAACGCGATCCGGCCCTCGCGGTCGATCACGAACGTCTCCGGCACGCCCGTGGCCTCGAGCGCCGCCTTGCTGCCGTCACTGCCGTCGCGCAGCGATGGGTACGTGAGGCCATGCTCCCGGATGAATGCGCGGGCATCGTCGCTCAGGTCCTGGATGTCGATGCCGAGTACCACCACGCCCTTCCCGCGGTAGCGCTGCCACACCGATTCCAGCACGGGGGCCTCCTCCCGGCACGGCCCGCACCACGATGCCCACAGGTTCAGCACCACCACCTTTCCCCGCAGGCTCGCAAGCGAGGCCTTCTGCCCGGCCGGCGGCAGGCCTGCCCCCGACACCAGCACCGGCAACTGCAGGTCCGGAGCGGGCGGGCGGGATCCGGCGTCCAGCGCGTCGTCGATCGTCGTGGATGCACCACGGTTCAGCAGGCCGACGACCAGCAGCACCACGATGAGCGCCGTCACCACGGCGCCCACCACGAGGCCGATCAGCCGACGCCGGTCCCCGCCGGGGTCCGCACCGGGGTCCGTGGCGGGCTCATCGGCCACGCGGGGCCCCGGCGCCGACGGCCGTCATTCGTGCGACCTGGTGCCGAGCAGGGCGTGCACCGCACCCGCCGGGTCGTCCTCGCGCATGAGGGCCTCGCCCACGAGGATGGCGTCCACCCCGGCCTCCTCGAGGCGCTGCACGTCGTCGTTGGAGGTGATGCCCGACTCCGCCACCACGATGGTGCCGGCCGGGGCGTCCACCAGCAGCCGCAGCGCGGTATCGGGATCGACGTCGAGCGTGTGCAGGTTGCGGTTGTTCACGCCGATGATCTCCACGCCGCAGCCCACGGCCGTCTCCATCTCGTCCTCGTCATGCACCTCCACCAGGCAGTCGAGACCGATCTCCGATGCCTGCTCGTGGAGGGCCATCAACTCGCCGGGGTCGAGAGCGGCCACGATGAGCAGGATGGCGTCGGCGCCGGCCAGGCGGGCCTCCGCGATCTGGTACGGATCCACGATGAAGTCCTTGCGCAGCAGGGGCAGCCCGCAGGCCGCGCGCGCCTCGCGCAGGTCGTCCAGCGACCCGCCGAACCAATGGGGCTCGGTCAGCACCGAGCACGCCGACGCACCCGCGGCCTCGTAGGCACGGACGATGTCGGAGACGGTGGCATCCGGCCGGATCGGCCCCTTCGACGGGCTCGCGCGCTTCATCTCGGCGATCAGCGAGATGCCCTCCTGCACCAGCCCCTCGGAGAACGGCCTGTTCCGGGGAGCCGGGCCAAGGCGCTCCAGCACGGCCTCCAGCGGTAACTCGCGGCGGCGGGCCTGCACGTCGGCCCGCGTGCGCTCCACCACCTCGTCCAGGAACGTGGACATCATGCGCCCCCCTCGGCCGGCGCCAGTTCGCGCGTCAGCGCGACGAAGCCCTCGAGCCGCTCGAGAGCGGCCCCTGATCGCACGGCCTCCTCGGCCATCTCTATCCCCTTCTCGAGGGAGTGCGCGAGATCCGCCATCCACACCGCGGCTCCGGCGTTCAGAACCAGGATGTCACGGACGGCACCCGCCTCCCCCCCGATGGCGGCGCGCAGTAGCGCAGCGCTCGCCGCGGCATCGCCGGCCTCCAGCCCGCCGGCGGGCGGCGGAGCGATGCCGAGCGCCGCGGGGTCGACGACGATCGACGAGAAGCCGTCGTGCTCCCACAGCACGGCATCGGTGGGCGCCCCGGTGCTGATCTCATCCAGCCCGTCCCGGCCGGCCACCACCAGCGCCCGGCGTGCGCCCAGGAGCGACAGGGCCTCCGCCATCCCCTCCAACTGCGCGCGGTCGTACACCCCCACCACCTGGTTCCGTGCGCCCGCGGGGTTCGCGAGCGGGCCGATCAGGTTGAACGCCGTGCGGATGCCCAGCTCACGGCGTACGGGCCCCACGTGCCGGAAGGCCGGGTGATGGGCCGGAGCGAACATGAACCCCACGCCCACCTGCCCGATACACCTCGCGACGTCCCCGGGCGCGAGGTCGACGCGGGCTCCCAGCGCCTCCAGCACGTCCGCGCTGCCCGAGGACGACGTGACGGCGCGGTTGCCGTGCTTCGCCACCCGGGCCCCTGCCCCGGCCGCGATGAACGCCGCACCGGTCGAGATGTTGACCGTGGGCGGTCCTCCACCCGTGCCGCAGGTGTCCACCAGGCCGTGGACGTCATCCACCGGCACGTGCGCCGCGCGGTCGCGCACGGCCTGCGCGAGCCCGGCGAGTTCCACGGCCGTCGCGCCCTTGGCGCGCAGCGCGGTGAGGAACGCCGCCATCTGCACCTCGCCGGCAGCGCCGTCCATCATCACGCCCACGGCACGCTCGGCCTGGCTGCGCGACAGGTCGCCCCCGTCGACCAGCACCTCCAGGCACTCGGTCAGCACCGGATCGGGGCTCATGCCGACATCCCGAGGAAGTTCCCGAGCAGCGACCGGCCCTCGGCCGACAGGATCGACTCGGGGTGGAACTGCACCCCCTCGATCGGCAGGTCGCGGTGGCGCAGCCCCATGATGACGTCACCGTCGCACCGGGCCGACACCTCGAGCACCGCAGGCAGGCTGTCCGGGTCCACCACCAGCGAGTGATAGCGCGTCGCGGTCATGGGATCGGGCAACCCGGTGAACACCGTGCGCCCGTCGTGCGAGATCTCACTGGTCTTGCCGTGCACCGGCTCGGAGCCGCGCACGACCGTGCCGCCGAATGCCTGGCCGATGGCCTGATGCCCCAGGCACACGCCCAGGATCGGCACCTCGCCGGCCATCTCCGTGATGCATTCCAGGGAGATGCCGGCCTCGTCGGGGGTCTTGGGGCCCGGCGAGATGACCAGATGGCTCGGGTGGAGGTCGCGGATGCCATCCACGGAGATGCGGTCATGCCGGAACACATCCACCTTCGCCCCCAGCTCGGCCAGGTACTGGAATAGGTTATAGGTGAACGAGTCGTAGTTATCGACGATCACGACGTGGGGCGTGCTCACCAGTCCTCCTGCTGGGCCGCCACCTCGATGGCCCGGAACATCCCCGCCGCCTTGCGCTGGGTCTCCTCGAACTCCGCCTCGGGGTCCGAGTCGGCCACCACCCCGGCCCCGGCCTGCACATGGCACCGGCCGTCGCGGCACACGATGGTGCGGATGGTGATGCAGGTGTCCAGGTTGCCGTCGAACCCGATGTAGCCCACCGCGCCGCCGTAGGGCCCGCGCTTGGTGGGCTCGAGCTCGTCGATGATCTCCATGGCCCGCACCTTGGGCGCCCCCGAGAGGGTGCCCGCCGGGAACGTCGACCGCAGCGCGTCCACGGCGCGCCGGCCCTCGTCCAGCGTGCCCACGACGCTGCTCTCGATGTGCATCACGTGGCTGTAGAACTCAACCACCATCAGGTCCTTCACCTGCACGGACCCGGGGGCGCACACGCGGCCCAGGTCGTTGCGCCCGAGGTCCACCAGCATCACGTGCTCGGCACGCTCCTTGGGGTCGGCCAGGAGTTCCTCCGCCAGCGCCAGGTCCTCCGCCCGGTCGGCGCCCCGCTGCCGGGTGCCCGCGATGGGGCGGGTCTCCACGGCGCCGTCGGTCACCTTCACCAGCATCTCGGGCGACGACCCCGCCAGTTGCACGTCGCCGCAGTCGATGAAGAACATGTAGGGCGATGGATTGACCGTGCGAAGCCCCCGGTACACCGCGAAGGGCTCGAGCCCCACCGACGCCGAGAAGCGCTGGGATGGCACCACCTGGAAGGCATCGCCCGCGAACACGTACTCGCGCACGGCCTGCACCGATTCGCAAAAGCGGTCATGGCCGGTGTTGCTCTCCACCGGACCCACCCCCACCGGGCCGTGCGGTGCCGGATGGGGAACCGGTCCCTGCAGGCGCGCCTTGATGGCGCGGATGCGCGCCCGCGCGGCCTCGTAGGCGGGAGCGGCATCCACTCCCTGCTCCACCGGGCACGGCACGATGATCGTGGTGGACCTGCGCAGGTGGTCGAACAGCACCACCGGACCGGTGAGCATCATCACCAGGTCCGGGATGCCCAGGTCGTCCTCCGGAACGTCGGGAAGCTTCTCCACCGTGCGGACCAGGTCGTAGCCGAAGAACCCCACCGCGCCGCCCCAGAACGCCAGCGGATCCTCCGGCGGCGCCATCGCGACGCCGTCCACCAGCGACTGGATCGCCCCGAACGGATCATCCGCGTCCAGATCCTCCACGCCACCGTCATGGCGCTGCAGGGTGAGCCGGCCGCCCTCGGCCCGCACCACCCCCTGTGGCTCGATGCCGATCATCGAGTAGCGGCCCAGCCGCTGCCCCTGCTCGGCGCTCTCCAGCAGGAAGCACGGACCCCCGTCGCGCAGCTTCAACATGGCGCTGACGGGCGTCTCCAGGTCGTCCAGGTACGTGTGCGCCACGGGCACCTGCCGGTACCCGCCCGACCGCGCGCGCACGCCCTCGAGCGACGGCGATACCGGCATGTCGTCCCCGGGCGGGGACCCGGGAACGTCGATGCGGAGGGTGGTCACCCCTCGCCCCGCCTCCGCGACGCGAGTTCCTCGGCCACCTCGGCCAGGCGGATGTCCATGGACTGCCACAACACCACGAGGTGGTACAGCAGGTCGGCGCTCTCGTAGACCAGTTGCTCGCGCTCGCCGCCCTTGGCCGCGATGGCGACCTCCGTGGCCTCCTCGCCCACCTTCTTGCACATGGTGTCGATGCCGCGCGCGATAAGGGATGCGGTATACGACGAGTCCGGGTCGGCATCGGCCGCACGCGCACGGATGACGGCCTCGAGATCCGGCAGCGCCGCGAACGGCGCGGCGTCACCGCCCACCGTTCCCGTCACGGGAACGTGGAAGCAGGACTCCTCGCCGGTGTGGCATGCCGGCCCGGCCGGGCGCACGCTCACGAGCACGGCGTCGTCATCGCAATCGGTGGCCAGGCCCGTCACCTGCTGGGTGTTGCCGCTCGTTGCACCCTTGTGCCACAGCTCGCCGCGCGACCGGCTCCAGAACCACGTCTCGTTGCGCTCGAGCGTGCGGGCCAGTGAGTCGGCGTTCATCCACGCAAGCGTCAGCACGCGCCCGGTGTCGGCGTCCTGGACGATGGCGGGCACCAGGCCGTCATCGCCGAAGCGCACCCGCGCCGCCGCGTCGCGGCTCATGCCGCGGCCCCCATGAGCGAATCCACCATCACCGGGGCGGAGTTCGTCGCCACGCGGCGCGCGCCTGCATCCAGCAGGGCAATTGCGTGGTCCACATCATCAACGCCGCCCGCGGCCACCACCCCCACCTCAGCGGGGAGGGCGTCACGCATCACCTCCACATCCTGGGTGCGCGCAGATCCCGCGAGGCCCGTCGCGGTCACCGCGAAGTCCGCCCCCGACAGCGCAACCACCTGACAGGTCACGCGCAGGAGCCGCTCGCCCAGCAGGGGCGCCTCGAGCACTGCGCGCACCATCACACGCGCACTGGTGGAGCTGCGCGCGGCATCCACCACCGCCCCCAGGTCGGCCCGCGCGGCGCCGGGCCTGCCCGAGAGCAGGGCCGACACGTTCATCACCACGTCCAGCTCGCGCGCGCCGGCGGCGATCGCCGCGCGCGCCATGGCGACCTTCATTGGCGTCTCGTCCGCACCAAACGGGTAGCTGACCACCGTGCCCACCTTCACGTCACCGCCGCGCAGGGCGTCGGACGCCGCCCGCGCCATCGCCGGTGGCACCACCACCGATGCCACATGCAGCCGCGCCGCCATGGCGCAGTGGCGCGTGGTGTCGTCGGTGGTCACGCCGGGGCGGATCAGCGTGAAGTCGCAACTCTTCGCGAGCTCGCGCGCCCTCACGGAAGTGCTCGCTGGGAGGTCTCCGGCATGGCGCGGAAGTATAGGCGGCGCCCGGCCGCCGGCTCACAGCCCGAGTCGGTCCAGCATGGCGTCATCCCGGCGCCAGCGGGGCCTCACCTTCACCTGCAGGTCGAGGTGCACCGGCTCACCCCACGTGCGCGAGAGCACCTCGCGGGCCTGGGTGCCGATGTCACGGATCATGCGGCCACCCTTGCCGACCACGATGCCCTTCTGGCTCTCGGCCTCCACCAGCAGATAGGCCTCCACGCGGCGGCCGCGCCGGGCGGGCGTGATCTCCTCCACCTGCACCGCGAGCGCATGCGGTACCTCGTCGCGCAGGCGCTGCGCAGCCGCCTCGCGGATCATCTCGGCGGCCATCTCCTCATCCGTCTGGTCGGTGCTCACGCCCTCGGGGAAGTAGGACGGGCCCTCGGGCAGCAGACCGGGGAACTCCGCGCGCAGCCCGTCCAGCCCGTCGCCGGTCAGCGCGCTCACCGGGTGAATCGCCCGGAACCCCGGCAGCAGTTCGGCCGCGGCGGCAATCACCTGCGCGCAGCGGTCGCGGCCCACGCGGTCCACCTGGTTCACCACGATCACCACAGGCAGCCCACTGGCGCGCAGGCGCGCGGCGATGAACCGGTCGCCGCCGCCGATCTCCTCGGCGGCGTTCAGCACGAAAAGCGCGGCATCGGTGTCCGCCACGGTGCGGTCCACGGTCTCCTGCATGCGCTCTGTCAGGCGGTCTGCCGGCCGCTGGAAGCCCGGCAGGTCCAGCAGTACCGCCTGCCAGCCATCGCCACGGGCCACCGCCAGCACCCGGCGCCGGGTGGTCTGGGGACGCGGCGACACTGCGGCCACGTGGGCACCGGCGAGTGCGTTCGCGAGCGTGGACTTGCCCACGTTCGGTCGTCCCGCCAGCGCCACCAGGCCCGACCGCAGAAGCGCACCGCTCATGGCGTCACCCCCATATCTGGAACAGCAGAATCGTGATCCCGGACCCGAGCAGCGCTCCCGCCACCACCTCGGCGGACGAGTGGAAGCCGGCCTCCACCCGCGACTGGGCCACGAGCAGGGCCACCAGGAAGGCCAGCGTGGACACCAGCGCCCCGTGGGTGAGCGGCAGCACGATCAGGGTGATCGCCATCCAGGCGGCAAAGGCCACGGCGGCGTGGCCCGACGGGAACCCCCCGCGCAGGGCCGTGCCCGCACCCGAGTAGGCCTTCAGCGCCACCACCGCGATGATCGTGGCCACGATCACGATGATCACCACGTGGGTGGGAGCCTGGCGCACCCCGCGCAGCAGGTCGCGGCCGGGCTCGGACAGGCGCCCATAGAGGATGAGGTATGCGGTCGCCACGGCGGCGAGCGCCGCGATGAGTACGGCTCCGGCAGCCACGTCCTTCGCGATCTTCACCAATGGGTGATACGAGGTGATGACGGCGTCGATCGCCGCCTCGAGCGCCGTGTTGAACATCTCGGCCACCAGCACCAGCGACACCACGATCACCAGGGCAAGCAACTCGAAGCGGCTCACGTCGAGGACGAGCGCGAGCACCAGCACAAGCAGCCCCGCGGCCACGTGCACCTGCATGTTGCGCTGCGTGCGCAGCACGAACACCACGCCCTCGAAGGCCCAGGTCACGGACCAGCGCAGCGACCCCTGCCGGGGCAGTGCACCCGGACGCGGCTCGCGCAGCAGGCGCTGTGCCGGTCGGTCGTCGTCGGGGGCGTCGCTCATGGCGCCGCCGCCACGATCCGGTCCTGCAGGGCCAGCATCTCGCCGTCGTCCACCTCATGGTCGTACCCCACCAGGTGCAGCAGGCCGTGCACCACCAGCACGTCCAGTGGCTCCTCGGCGGCCTCCGGGCAGATGAGGATGTCGCCGAGTTCGGGCGGCGGGCCGTCCGCCGGCCAGTCGTGCACCTCGGGGCCATCCACCGGAAACGACAGCACGTCCGTGGGCTCGGGCCTGGCCCGGTGTGCGCCGTTCACCTCGGCCATCTGCTCGGGTGACACCACCAACAGGCCGACGGTGGCGCGCGGGATCTGCAGATGGGCGCACGCGAACACCACCCGCGCGGCGAGGGCATCCATGTCAGCCTCCGCGGCGCCCTCGCCCCGGCGTGCCTCCACCTCGATCAGGGTCGCCCACCCCCCGGGACCTCGGACTCCTCATGCACCCGGTAGGCCTCCACGATCCGCTGCACCAGCTTGTGGCGCACGACGTCGTCCTTGGTGAAGCGCACGACGCCGATACCGGGCACCCCGCCAAGCACCTGCTCGATGTCAGCCAGGCCCGAGCGGCGGTCACGGGGCAGGTCCACCTGCGTCACATCGCCGGTCACCACCACCGTCGAGCCGAAGCCCAGGCGGGTGAGGAACATCTTCATCTGCTCCACCGTGGTGTTCTGCGCCTCGTCCAGGATGATGAACGAGTCGTTCAGCGTGCGACCGCGCATGAACGCCAGGGGGGCCACCTCGATCTGCCCGCGCTCCAGGTACTGCTGCGCGCGGTCGGCATCGAGCATGTCGTGCATCGCGTCGAACAGCGGGCGCAGGTACGGGTCCACCTTCGCCGCGATGTCGCCGGGGAGAAAGCCCAGCTTCTCGCCCGCCTCCACCGCGGGACGGGTGAGGATGATGCGGCCCACCTCGCGCCGTGAGAGCGCCGCGGCGGCAAGGGCGACCGCCAGGTAGGTCTTGCCGGTGCCCGCAGGGCCGATTCCGAACGTGATCGTGTTCCGGCGGATGGCGTCCACATAGACCTTCTGGCCGGCGGTCGTGGGCGTGATGCTGCGCTGCCGGTGGCGCCACACGACGTCCCCCAGGAGGGCGTCGGGGCGGCCCGCCTGCTCCACCGCCGCGGCCACGGCCTCGATCATGGTGGGCGCGAGGGTGCGGCCCGAGTCCACCAGGCGGGCGAGCTCATCCACCACGGCAACCCCGCGCTCCACGCGCGGTTCGTCGCCGGTGATCATCAACCGGTTGCCCCTCAGGCTGATATCGAGCTTCAGGCGGTCCTCGAGCGCACGGATGACGGCGTCGTGCTCGCCGGCCAGCTCCACCGCCACGCGGTCGGGAACCTCGATCACGCGCTCGGCCACGGCGTCCTCACATCGTGTCCGACAGACGGGTGCCGCCCATCACGTGCCAGTGCAGGTGATGCACGCTCTGCTGCGCGTCATCACCGTGGTTCGCCGTGACGCGGTAGCCCGTGGGCTCCAGGCCATGCTCGCGTGCCACGGCGGCAATCACGGCCAGCATGTCGGCGCGCTCATCGCGGGTGAGGCCCTCCACGCCCGCCATGGAATCCACGTGCCTCTCGGGAATGACGAGCACATGCACCGGGGCCTTCGGCGCGATGTCGTGGAAGGCGACCATCCCCTTCTCGCGCCGCACGACATTGGCGGGCACCTCGCCCGATGCGATTCGGCAGAACAGGCACTCATCATTCATGCATCACCCGCGTCGTGCATGCGGCCGGCCGTGGCCAGCACGGCCGCCGCGATCGCGGCCGTCTCGGCCCTCAGCATTCCCGCACCGAGCGACGCCGCAGGGATTCCCCGGTCTGCCGCCATGCGTGACTCGGACTCATCGAAGCCCGTATCGGGACCCACGAGGATCACCGTGGCGTCCCCGTCCGGGCGCGACCGGAGCAGGTCCGCAAGCGGGGCGGACGCACGGGGGTCGAGCATCACCCCCTGCGCGGCGTCGATTTCGGTCAGCACGTGATCGAACGGTACCAGCGGCCCCGGGGCGGGCCACGTACCGCGGCCGCTCTGCCGTGCGGCGGCCTCGGCAATGCGGCCCATGCGCGCCGCACGCTTCGCCCACGCATCCGCGTCGGGCACCCGCCGCGCGCGTGCCGTCACCACCACGCCCAGCGACCGCACCCCGAGTTCGGCTGCCTTGCCGGCAATCAGGTCGAGGCAGGCCGGCTCGCACAATCCAACCCACAGGTCCACCACGGGCGTGCGGGGCGACGGGCGGGGTGCCCCGGTCACGCGCAGGCGGGCCGGGGGCCCTGCGTCCACCACCTCGCACGGCCAAATCGCGCCGGAGGGCGCAATCACCTCCACGGCGTCGCCCGCGCGCCGGCGCACCACGCGCGCCAGGTGATGGGAGTCGTCCGGGCCCAGCAGGATGTCCTCTGCGCGGACCCCTGCGCCGGGATCAACGGGCACCACGTATCGGAATACGTGCCTCATGCCGACAGCCGCACCGAGGCCCAGCCATCCCCCTCACGGCGCGCGCGCTCGTCAAGGCCGAGGGGTGCGAATGCCCGCACGGCGTCATCCACCTCGTGCGGGCGCAGCCCGGACAGCACCGCATGGCGCGTGACGGCGGCGTCGGAGCGCCCGGCCAGCGCGCTGGCCAGCACGCGGAGCACCTCGAGCGTGATGTTGGCAAGCAGGATCGGCGCAGGTGCGATGGGGTCACGACCGATCACGGCACGGCGCGCGGTAACGCCGTCCACCAGGTTCGCGCGAGCGGCCCGGGTCGTGGCCCTCACCGCGTCATCATCCATGTCGATCGCCAGCACGGGCCCCATCCCCAGGCGTCGTGCGGCGATCGCGAGTACGCCGGACCCGCAGCCCGCATCCAGCACGGCGCCGCGCGCCGGAATGCCCTGCAGGAGCTCAAGCGCCGTCCGGGTGGTTGCATGCTGGCCGGTGCCGAACGCCATGCCCGGGTCGATCACCACGTCGTGCCATCCGGCCGCGGGGGCGATCCACGGAGGCCGCACGCGGATGACGCCGGCCTGCACGGGCTGGTGGAAGTCACGGAGCGCATGGCGCCATGCGTCGTCCTCCACGCGCGCGGACACGGTGGCATGCACCCCTGCCGCGGCCAGGTGCGCGCGCAGCCCGTCCGCATCCGGAGCGCCCGTTCGGGGCATCCAGGTGTCGATTGCCACGCGGCCATGCAGCGGGGCGCCCTGCATGCACCCCACGCCGGTGAGCGCATGGCACTCGGCCACGGCCAGGTCGGCGTCGGCCACGGCCACCTCGGCGGTGAGCCGGACGATCGGGTCAGCGGAAGGCGTGGCGCAACCGGCCGAAGAAGCCCTCGTCATCACCGTCGTCACCGTGCTCGGACAGGTGGTCGGCCAGAGGGCGCAGGGCCTCGCGCCCCTCGTCCGAGGTGATGCGCGGAATGCGCACGTCCACCACCACCACCTGGTCGCCGCGGCTGCGCCCGTGCACCACGGGGAAGCCCAGGCCCTTCAGGCGCATCTCATCACCGGGCTGCGTGCCGGCGGGGATCACCACGTCGGCCTCACCCTCGATGGTGGGCACCGACACGGTCGTGCCCGTCATGGCGGCAGTCGCGGGAACCGAGACCTCGTGCACGATGTCCAGGTCGTCGCGCACGAAGCGGTCATCGGGCATCACGCGCACCTCCACATACAGGTCACCCGCCGGTGCGCCGGGGGCGCCCGCACCGCCGCGCCCCTGCAGGCGGATGCGCTGGCCGGTGGCGACGCCCGCAGGCACGCGCACAGCCACGGCCGACTGCGCACGTACCCGGCCACGCCCACGGCAGTCGGCGCACGGCACCGCAACGTGCCGCCCGGTGCCCTCGCACGCGGGGCACGGACGCGCACGCACCATCTGGCCCAGGGCAGTCGATACCACCTGGCGCACCTGCCCCTGCCCCTGGCAGGCATCGCAGGTGGTCACCTCGCTGCCCGGGGCAGCGCCGCTGCCATCACACGTGCCGCACTCCTCCACGCGGTCCACCATCACCTCGACCTCGGTGCCCGTCGCCGACTGCACGAACGAGATGGAGGTGGCAACCAGGAGGTCCTCGCCCGCGGCCGCCCCCCCCGCGCCGCCGAAGACGTCGGCGCCGCCGAAGAAGGCATCGAAGATGTCCTGGAAGGAGCCGAACCCCTGGGCACCGCCCCCGCCGCCGCCGCGCACACCCGCGTGGCCAAAGCGATCGTAACGGGCGCGCTGCTCGGAATCGGACAGCACCTCATACGCCTCGGCGACCTCCTTGAACCGCTCCTCCGCCGTCGGGTCGCCCGGGTTGACGTCGGGGTGGAGCTCGCGCGCGAGGCGGCGGAACGCCGACTTGATGTCGCGGTCCGATGCATCGCGCGCGACGCCCAGCACCTCGTAGTAATCACGCGTGGTCGGCATCATCCTCCCCGGCGTGCTCCTCGGGGTGGGTGGCCAGGTTCGCCTGCGCCGACTCCACCAGCCCACGCGCCTCCTCGAGGGTGCGGGCCTCCAGCAGCAGTCGCGCAAGGCTGCGCGCATCGCGGGCGGCGAGGTGGTCGACGGCGCCCTGCTCGATCCAGAACGGCGCCGAGTCCGGGTCCTGCCGCAGCATCTCGACGGCCTGGTGCCCGCAGTCCAGTGTGTACGTGGCGATCGCCCAGCGCGTGGAGGCCGGCGCATCCGCCGGGGCCCACGGCACGAGGGGCGTGGAGCGCACGCCGCCGGGTTCCACCACCACCGATGACAGGTCGATGTCCCGCCACTCGAGGTCCACCGGCACGCGAAGGTCGAACAGCAGGTCCTCGGCGTCCTCGGGCTGGCGCTCGTTGCTGGCGATCACCGCGGCCACCCAATGCGCCTCGGCGAAGGTGAGGCCCGAGAACACATCGGTCTCCTCAGAGGCGGGGTCGAACACCGAGTCCGGGTCGGTGCTCACGCCCACGGCGTACTCCTCGGGCCCGTACGCCCCCGCCTCGACGCGCGCCAGCACCCGCACGGCTGCGTCACCGTGCTCGCCCAGCGGGCGCCGCCACACCTCGAGGATCTCGAACCGCGGATCGTCCGTCACCCGTACACATCCTCCACGTAGGACGACAGCGCGCGGGATGCCTCGCGCACCGTCGCGATCGCCAGGGCGTAGTCCATGCGGACGGGGCCGATCAGCGAGACCGCCCCGAGGTTGCCCCGCGCGGGACCGTACCCGGCCGCGACGATTGACACGCCAGAGAGCCCCGACGGCAGCTCCGAGCCGATCCGCAGGTACGTGCGCGCGCCGTCGAGCGCCCCCCTCAGCACCGCGAGCAGCGCATACCGCTCCTCCAGCGCGCGCATCAGGCCGTCGATCTCAGCGATCTCCCCGCGGCGGGCGTCCGAGAGCACCCGCGCCTGCCCCGACACGTACACAGCGCGCTCCTCCTCCAGATCCGTGAGGGCCGGGGCGATCGCCTGGAGGAAGGCCGTCTCGAGCGGCCCGAGTGATGGATCGGCCAGCCGCGCGGCAAGGCTCCGCGCGCCCACGGCCAGCCCCTGCACGCGCTCGTTCAGGAACGCCGCCGCCCACTCGGCCAGACCCGGGTCGACCGGCTGGTTGAAGGCGAACAGGCGCTTGGCGACGTCACCGGTGGACGTGATGACCACCACGGTCACCAGCTGCGGCTGCAGCAGCAGCACCTCCACATGGCGCACGGTGGCCGAGGCCACGGGCGGCCCGGTCACCACGCCGAGCAGGTCCGTCACCTCCGAGATGGCATCCGCCAGGCGGCGGAGGGTCTGGTCCACCTCCACCCGGGCGAGGTCGGTGCCGAGGCGCCCCGCCAGGTCGGCACGCGTGGCCGGCAGCGGTCCGCGGGGCAGGAGCGCATCGACGTAATACCGGTACCCGGCCTCGGTCGGCACGCGCCCCGCCGAGGTGTGCGGGTGGTCCAGGTACCCCAGGTCCTCCAGCCGGTGCAATTCGTTGCGGATGGTCGATGAGGCCCAGTCCAGCCCGTCGCGGCCCGCGATGTTCTTGCTGCCCACCGGCTGGCCACTGGCGATGTGGCGCTCGACGACGGCCTGGAGGACCTCCTCCTGGCGCGGCGTCAGCAGTGCGTCGGTGCCCGTTGCGTCGGTCATGCGAAGTCCAGTATCTCCTGCACGACCGCATTCTGAAGCAGTCGGCCGCGCCTGGTGAGCCGCACGGTGCCCGCATGCCGTTGCAGAAGCCCGCGCCCGGCAAGGCGCTCAAGGGCATCCGGGTGGTCGACCGGGCCCGCCCACGCCATGTCGAGCGGCTCGTCCAGCCGCGTCCCGAGCATCCACCGCTCCCGGCGGCGAACGTCGGCATCGCGCTGCTCCACGGTGCGCGGGGGATCCTCCCCCGCCTCGAGGGCAGCGATGTACCGGTCGAGCCCGGGCGCATTGCGCCACCTGCGCGCACCGACGGTGCTGACCGCGCCCACCCCCACGCCCACGTAGTCGCGCGCATGCCAGTACGCCAGGCTGTGGCGGCACTCGCCTCCCGGCAGGGCGAAGTTGGCGAGCTCGTACCAGCGGTAGCCGGCGCCCTCGAGGCCGGCGATCGCCTGCTCGTACAGGTCAGCGGCGTGGTCCTCATCCGGCGCGACGGCGCCCCCGCGCGCGATGGCGCTGCCCTCCTTGAACTCCAGCTCGTACCACGACACGTGCTCCGGCCGTGCCGCGAGCACCCACTCGAGGTCCGCCGCCAGGTCGCCGCCGTCCTGGCCAGGGACGCCCAGCATCAGGTCCAGCGAGAGGCGCAGGCGTCCGTCCTCGCGCACGGCGTCCACTGCGCGGCGCACCTGATCGGGTCCGCACCGGCGATCGAGCGCCGCGAGCAGGTGATCCCGGGTCGACTGCGCACCCAGCGACACCCGCGTGGCCCCGGCGTCCGCCAGCGCGGCGACCAACGCGGCGTCCACCGTCTCGGGGTTGGCCTCCACGGTCACCTCGGCCCCGGGCGCGCAGCGCGGCCGGATGTCATCCAGCAACGCCCGCAGGCGGCCCGCGCCCATGAGGGTGGGCGTACCCCCGCCCAGGTACACCGACTCCAGGGGCCCCCGCAGGTAGTCCGCGCGCCGGATCTCCGCGCGCACGGCCCCGAGGTAGGCATCGCGGGCGTCCTCGCGCCCCACCTCCACCACGAACGCGCAGTAGCCGCACCGCGCCGCGCAGAAGGGCAGGTGCACGTACAGGTGCGCGACCCCCGCGGGATCGCCCGGCGTCACTGCTGCGACTGCCCGTCCAGCTGCAGCACGGCGAGGAAGGCCTCCTGCGGCACCTCCACGTTGCCCACGTGCTTCATGCGCTTCTTGCCCTCCTTCTGGCGCTCGAGCAGCTTGCGCTTGCGGCTGATGTCACCGCCGTAGCACTTGGCCAGAACGTCCTTGCGCTTCGCCTTCACCGTCTCGCGGGCGATGATCTTGCCGCCGATCGCGGCCTGCACCGGCACCTCGAACATCTGGCGCGGGATGGTCTCCTTCAGCCGCTCCACCAGGCCCTTGCCGCGTGCGTATGCGCTGTCGCGGTGCACGATCATCGACAGCGCATCGACCGGCTCGCCGGCCAGGAGGATGTCCAGCTTCACCAGCGGGCTCTGGCGCTTGCCGATCATCTCGTAGTCGAGCGAGGCGTACCCCCGGGTGCGCGACTTCAACTGGTCATAGAAGTCCAGCACGATCTCCGCCAACGGCATGTCGTACACCACCTGCTGGCGGTTCTCGATGGGCGTCATGGTCACGAACGAGCCGCGGCGCTCCTGGCACAGTCCCATCACGGCGCCCACGAAGTCCTGCGGCACCAGCATGGTGCAGCGCACGTAGGGCTCCTCGATCTGCTCGATGTGGTTCGGACTCGGCAGGTCCACCGGCGAGCGCACCTCCAGCATCTCGCCGCCGGTGGTGGTCACCTCGTACTCCACGTTGGGGGTCGTGGTGATGAGGTCCAGGTCGTACTCACGCTCCAGGCGCTCGCGGATGATGTCCATGTGCAGCAGGCCGAGGAACCCGCACCGGAACCCGAAGCCCAGCGCCTGCGAGGTCTCGGGCTCCCACACCAGCGAGGCATCATTCAGCGAGAGCTTCTCCAGAGCGTCGCGGAGATCCGGGTACTCGTCGGAGTCCACCGGGAACAGACCGCAGAACACCATCGGCTTGACCTCGCGGTACCCGGGCAATGGCGCCCCGGCCGGCGAGCCCGCCAGGGTGAGCGTGTCGCCCACGCGCAGGTCCACAAGGCTCTTGAGGCCGGTGACCACATACCCGCTCTCCCCGGCGGACAGGTGCCCGATGGGGGTCATGACCGGCGACATCACGCCCACCTCCTCGGCCGCGAAATCCGATGCGGTGGCCATCGCGCGCACCTGCTGGCCCGCCCGTATCTCGCCGTCCACCACACGAACGAATGCCACGACGCCGCGGTACTGGTCGTACACCGAGTCGAACACCAGGGCCCGGAGCGGCGCCGCCGGGTCGCCCGTGGGCGGAGGCATGCGGGTGACGATGGCCTCGAGGACATCCTTCACACCCTGTCCGGTCTTCGCGGAGATGCGCAGCACATGGTCGGCGTCGTCGCCGATCAGGTCGGCCAGCGCGCGTGCATGCAGGTCGGGGTCCGCGGCGGGCAGGTCGATCTTGTTCAGCACCGGCACCAGCTCGAGGTCGCCCTCGATCGCCAGGTACGCGTTGGCAAGGGTCTGGGCCTCGATGCCCTGGCTGGCATCCACCACCAGCAGCGCGCCCTCGCAGGCCGCCAGGCTGCGCGACACCTCGTATGAGAAGTCCACGTGCCCCGGCGTGTCGATCAGGTTGATCTGGTAGGTCTCGCCGTCGTCGGCCGTGTACAGCACCCGCACGGCCTGGGCCTTGATCGTGATGCCCCGCTCGCGCTCCAGGTCCATCGAGTCGAGCACCTGCTCACGCATCTCCCGCTCACTCACGGCGCCGGTGATCTGCAGGATGCGATCCGCGAGGGTCGACTTCCCGTGATCGATATGGGCGATGATCGAGAAGTTCCGGATATGCGACTGATCCACGCGCGCGACCCTATCGCAGTCCGCGGCGGCGGCTGAGCACGCGCACGATCGCCGTCATCTCCGGCATGTTCATGGCGCGGGCGGCGGCGACGATGGCCAGCACCGTGGCGGCGGCAGCGGCGCCCACCGACAGCATCTGCGCGATCAGCGACCGCCCCAGCGCATCGTCGAGCACGCGCCACGTGAGCCACGCGAGGAGGCCCGCGGCGATCGCCGCGAGCAGCGCCTGCACGAACCCCTCGGCCACGAAGCGCAGGTCCAGCCCGCCGGTGCGGTCGCTCAGGTAGTAGAGGAGCACGAGGAACGTCGCGAAGCTGGTGATGGACGTCGAGAGCGGGATGCCGCCCACGCCCATCGGCGCGTACAGCAGGGCGTCGAGCACCACATTCAGCACCACGCCGATGCCCGCGACCGCGGTGGGAAGCCAGGGCTGCTGCAGGCTGAAGAACGCCCGGATCAGCAGCAGGCTGGCACCGTTGAACACCAGCCCGATCGTGAAGAAGAACAGGGCCTCCGAGGTGATCAGGGTCGAGTACGCGTCGAACGCCCCGCGCTGGTAGACCAGCCGCACCACCGGCTCGGCCAGCACCATCAGGAAGGCCGACGCCGGCAGCAGCAGGAAGAAGATCTGCCGCAGCCCCGACGACACCGAGTCGCGCAGTCCCGGGAAGTCGCGGTTGGCCGCCATCCGCGAGATCGTGGGGAACAGCACCGTGGCGATGGCCACGCTGAAGACGCCCTGCGGGAGGATGTACAGGCGGAACGCAGCGTCGATCGCGCGCACGGCCTGCTCGCTCACCAGGGTGGCGAAGATGCCGTCCACCACCGCGTTGATGTTGATGAGCCCCAGGCCCACGGTCACCGGCAGCATCAGCACCAGCACGCGGCGTACGAGACGGTTGCCCAGGCCCACCGACAGCGGGAACGGCCCCAGCCCGCGCAGGTGCGGCAGCAGGTACAGCAACTGGGCGAGGGTCCCCACGAGGATCCCCAGCGCGTAGATCCAGATGCGGTTGTCCTCGGGGGCGAACGGGGCAAAGACCCCCAGGGCGATGATGATCACCGCGTTCCACAGCACCGGCACGAACGCCGTGGGCGTGAACCGGCCCTCGGCCTGCAGCACTCCCGACACGATGCCGGTGAGCCCCAGCAGCGGCACGATCGGGAACATCAACTGCGCCAGCCACACGACATCGTCCTGGAGGCCCGGGTCGAGGCCGGGGGCGAACAGCGGCATCATCCACGGCGCGATGACGATCGCCAGGAGGGTGACGAGGCCGAGCCCCAGGGTGATCACCCCGGCGAGCGCACCCACCAGACGGCGCGCATCGCGGGGCCGCCCCTCCTCCTGCAGCTGCGTGTAGATGGGCACCATCGCGGCCGAAATGGCGGAGTCGGCCACCAGGCTGCGCAGCAGGTTGGGCACCTGGAACGCGATGACGAATGCGTTGATCGCGCCGACCGTGCCGAAGAGCGCCGCCGCGAGGATCTCCCGCAGCAACCCCGCAACGCGGCTGACAGCCGTCCAGAATGAGAACAGGGCCGTGGAACGTCCCAGCCCGCGGGCGGGCCGTCGGCCCGCGCCGTTGCCCGTGTCCGTCACGCTCGCCGCGTCGCCCAGGTCATCCGTTGCTACGATACCCGGCCGACCTACCGCAATCGGAGAATCCCGCGTGGCCAACATCAAGCAGCAGAAGAAGCGCAACCGCCGTTCCCTGAAGCAGAGGGACACCAACATCCGCTACCGCTCCACCGTGCGCAGCGGGATGAAGCGCCTTTCCGCTGCCGTCGATGCCGGCGAGGCCATCACGCCCGAGCAGGCCGCCGAGATGGCGAAGACCATCGACCGCGCGGCCGCGAACGGCGCGCTCCACAAGAACACCGCGTCCCGACGCAAGGCCCGTGTGGCCCGGCTGGTCGCGCAGTCGGCCGCCTAGCGGACCGGCTGCCCCCCGCGGTCACGACAGGCCGCGATCAGGTCGCGCACGCCCATCTCCAGGACGAGCCTGCCGCCATCCCCCCGCGATGAGCCGAGGGACGCCAGCGCCGACACGCGCAGGTCGATCTCCAGGTCGGCCAGACGGGCCACGCACCACTCCCCCGCGCCCGGCGCGGCGGTACGGGCGTGGTCCATCGCCTTCTTCGCCGGGTAGCCCTTCAGGCCCGTGATCCGCTCCACGTCGTCCCGGGAGGCCCCGGGCGACTGGGCCACGGCGATGCCGCGGAAGTGCCGCGCCAGCATGCGCTGGATCACGATGGGCTCGGTGGTGTCGCTGCCGGCGGCAAGATCGGCCAGCAGGTCCTGCGCCGCGCGGGAATCCCCGGCGACGATCAGATCACCCAGCAGGAACGCGCGGCCCTCGGGATCGGCCACCACCATGGCCTCCACGTGCGCGGGCTCCACCGGGCCGTCGCCCGCGGCCAGCGCCAGCTTGGCGGCCTCGTTCGCCAGGTGCCCGGCGTCGGTGCCGGCGCGCCCGGCGCGCCGCACCACCTCGTCGGCCAGCGCCGCGCGGATCGTGCCGCCGCGCTTTCGCACCTCCGCCTGCACGAACTCCCGGAACCACGCCGCGCGCACCTTCTCGTTGCCGCGCGTCGCGGGCGGGGGGCCATAGGCCAGCACCTGACCCACCGCCTCCACGGCCGCGAGCATCCGCGGGGTGGGCCCGCCCTCGCCCACCAGCGCGAGGCACGTGGTGGGCACGGGGTCGGCCAGGTACTCGATGAGCGGCTCGACGTCCGCGGCCTTCCACTGATCGGCCCGGCGCACCATCACCAGCCGGGTGCCGCCGAACGACAGCGCCTCGCATGCCGCGCGCACCTCACCCGCCGTCACCTCGGTGCCGTCGAACCTCTCGGCGGGCATCCCGCCGTCGGCCTCCACCCGCGATGCCAGGCGGCGCACGGCGGTGTCCACCTTGGCGTGGTCCTCGCCGTGGATCCAGTAGACGGGCTTCAGTTGCTCGGTCCGCGACACGCGACAAGGCTACCCGCGTGACACGACGATCCCCGATGGGCCCGGGCGCACGTCGATGTCGCCGCCGCGATCCGTGCGAAGCGCCGCCGCGCCCGAGGCCGCGATGGCGCCCAGCACGGACGGCCGCGGATGACCGTACGGGTTGCCGCGCCCGGCGGACACCAGGGCGATGGCCGGTCGCACCCGGTCCAGCACGGCGTCCAGCCCCGGATCCGCTGAGCCATGATGGGCCACCTGCAGCACGTCCGACCGCCGCAGGTCCGCGCCCGCGAGCGCCGGTGATTCGGCGTCGGCGGGAAGCACCGCCGAGATGCCCGGGGCCGTCACGTGCAGCACCAGCGACCTCAGGTTGGCATCGCCTGCGCGTTCCATTGCCGGGACGGGACCGATCACCCGTGCCCGCCACGGACCGGCGTCCACCTGCGTACCCCGCATGGCCCACTGCACGGTGATGCCGCGTGCACGGGCATGGCGTGCCACGGCCGCCACGGCGGGGTCGGACCTGTCCGCCTGCGGCAGCACCACCGCGCGCACCGGCAGCCGGTCCATCACCGCGGTCGCGCCGCCGAGGTGGTCCCGGGCGGCATGACTGATCACCATGGCACCCACGGCGTCGGCTCCCATGCGGTCCAGTGCGTCCAGCACCGGACTCGGCTGCCCGGGCGGCCCGGCATCGAACAGCACCGGCACCCGGCGTCCGTCGCGCAGGGCAATGGCAGCCCCCTGCCCCACATCCAGCATCCGCACCGCGGGGCCATCGGCCGGCCGCGCGCCCCCGCATCCGGGCAGCGCACCCGGCAGCAGCACTGCAATCCCCGCGGCCGCAGCCGCCGCCAGGGCCCGCCGCACCCACGGCCTCCATGGACGCCGGTGCGCACGGGATGATGGCAGCGGAGCCCTCCTCAGCCACCACCAGGCCGCGGGCGGTGCCGCCGCCAGCAGCGCCAGGGGCAGCGCCCCCCACGCAGGCACGCGCTGCACGGCCCCGGGCAGTGCGGCAGCGACGGCCGCAACCCCCAGGATCACCGATGCCCCTGCCGCCGCCGCCCACGACAGCACCACGCCCAGGGGCGCCCACGCCCAGTGGCCCACCGCCCCCATCATGGCCAGCACCACCACGGGGCCTGCGATCGGCACCGCCACCAGGTTCGCCGCAAGGCCCGCCACCGGCAGGCTGCCGAACCCCACGGCCAGCACCGGCGCCGTGGCAAGGCCCGCACCCGCCGATTGCGCCGCAAGGTCGGCGACCCGCCCGGGCAGCACGCCGCGCAGCCATTGCGCGAGCGGGGGTGCCACCGCGAACAACCCGGCCACCGCCGCGAACGACAACTGCAGCCCCGGGTCACCGATGCTCAGCGGGTCGAGGGCAAGCATCACCGCCAGGGACAGCACCAGAGCGTTCCACGGCGCACGACGTCCGCCCCGCAGGTCGGCTGCCACGCCGATCGCCCCCATCAGCCCGGCCCTCAGCACCGATGCACCGCCGTCGCAGGCCAGGCAGTAGGCCAGCATCGCCAGGCCCGCCACGGCGGTGCGTCCCCGGCGCGGGGCGCCCGCCGCCCCGAGCAGGGCGACCACGCCGATCCCGATGACCGCCACGTTCTGGCCACTCACCGCGAGCAGGTGCCACAGGCCCGAATCGCGCATGGCCGTCTCGGCACGGTGTGACAGCCCCTCACCCCCGCCGAGCGCCATGCCACGCACCATTGCCGCCCGGTCTCCGGACAATCCGGCGGCGGCATTGGCGTGCGCCCACCGCCGCAGGGCGTCGCGTGCCCCGGCGGGCCCGCCCCGCCAGCCGGACGCTGCCCACCGTGACGTCCGCAATCGCCCCGCGATGCGCTGACGGGCCAGCCACGCATGCCACCAGGACGGGGCAGTGGAACCTGCCGCCGGCCCCACCGATCCCGACAGGCGCACCACGGCGCCGATGGGCGGCGTGCGTGCGCCATCCGGGAGGTCCAGGATCAGGCGGGTACCCGGACGCGGGGCGCGCGGGCCCGACAGGCGCTCCACCTGCACGGGCACCCGCACTCCATGCGCGCCGCGGGTGGGGAATCCCGTGACCGCCACCAGGCCGTCCACCGCACCGGCACGCGTCACGGGTTCCGGGGCCGTCGCGTGCACGCGCGCAGCGCCCCACGTCCACCCGCCCAGGAGGCTCGCCACCACCATCAGCAGGGTTGCCGCACCGGGCCGGGCGCGGCGCACGGCGACCAGCCCGGCGATGGCGGCCAGCAGGGCCACCACGGCGGGCACGACACCATCGGCGCTCACGGCCATCCATCCGCGGCCACCCGCCACCAGCCCGGCGCACAGGGCCGTCGGCATTGCCAACGGCAGACGATTGATCACGGCACGACGCGGGGGCGGAGCGCCTCCATGCGTGCCGGGCCGATCCCCGGAACCTCATCCAGTTGGTCAACCGATGAGAAGCCCCCATGCGCATCGCGCCAGGCGATGATGCGCCCGGCCAGCGCCGGCCCCACGCCATCGAGGGTCTCCAGCTGCGCGGCCGTCGCGGATGACAGGCTGACTGGTCCGGACCCCTCACCGGCAGGTCCCGCGGCCCCCGACGCGGACCCGGGAGCGGCACGCACGGGGATGACCACCTGCTGGCCGTCCGACACCGGGGCCGCGAGATTCAACCGCGACAGGTCGGCGCGCCCGGTGGGCCCGCCGGCCATCCGTACGGCCTGGATCACGCGGGAGTCCCCGCCCATCCGGTATACGCCGGGGCGGCGCACCGCACCGGCCACGTGCACCAGCGTCATCGCGGGCACATCAGGACGCCTGGTCACCCGGGTGGCGGGGGCCGCCGCACCGTCGCCGGAGCCCCCGCCGCCCGCGAATCGCCACGCCATGAGCACCAGCACAAGGGCGAGCAGCCCGTACAACCACCCCGAGCGACGCAGCCATGGGATGAGGCGATCCATGCGCCCACCCTATGTCCGCCCCATCAACCGGGGGCGCACGGGGCGTCACGGTCCTCGCGCGTCAGTGCTACTTCGCGGAAACCACCAGGTTCACCAGCTTGCCCGGCACAACGATCCGGCGCACGGGCTCCGCCCCGCCAAGTGCTGCCTGCACCTTGGGCAGCGACATCGCGATCGCCACCAGCTCGTCATCGGGCAGCCCCGGCGCCACATCCGCCCGGTCGCGCAGCTTGCCGTTCACCTGGACCACGATCGTCTCGGATTGCGCCACGAGGAACGCCGGGTCGGGCTCAGGCCAGGGCTCCTGCCACAGCCGCTCGCCACCCATGGCCTCCCACAGCTCCGAGGCGATGTGCGGCGCGAAGGGGAACAGCAGCGACACCGTGGTGCGGGCCGCATGCCACGCGGCCATCTCCCCGGCGGGTGATGAAAGGGCGCCCTCCGACATGTCACGGGTGGCGTGGTTCACCAGTTCCTGGATGGCGGAGATGGCGGTATGGAAGGAGAACCGCTCGCCGATGTCCTGGCTCACCTTGTCCACCGTGGCCTCGGCCTTGCGCACCAGCGCCTCGGCGGCGGGGTCGTCCCGCACATCGCTCGGCGCAGGGCGCGCGGGTGCGCGGTCGCCGGGTAGCGCGCGCACCAGTCGCCACACGCGGTCGAGGAACCTGCGCTGCCCCTCCACGCCGGAGTCGGACCATTCGGCATCGTCGGCCGCCGGCCCCATGAACAGGATGTAGAGGCGCAGGGTGTCCGCGCCGAATCGCTGGATGATGGCGTCAGGCGGCACGACATTGCCGCGACTCTTGCTCATCTTCGCGCCCTGGTGGTGGATCATCCCCTGCGTGAAAAGCCGTGCGAACGGCTCGCGGGTGCCCACCAGCCCCAGGTCGTGAAGCACCTTCGTGAAGAACCGGGCGTAGAGCAGGTGGAGGATCGCGTGCTCCACCCCACCGATGTACTGATCGACCGGCAGCCAGTAGTCCGCGATCTCGCGGTCAAAGGGGCCGCCCGTGAAGTGCGGGGCCGTGTAGCGCAGGAAGTACCAGGAGGAGTCCACGAAGGTGTCCATCGTGTCGGTCTCCCGGCGGGCCGGGCCACCGCACGTCGGGCACTGCGTGGCCACCCATTCCTCCGCCGCGGCCAGCGGGCTCTGCCCCTGCGGCGCGTAGTCCTCAACGTGCGGGAGCAGTACCGGCAGTTGGTCGTCGGGAACCGGAACCACCCCGCACCCCGCGCAGTTCACCACGGGGATCGGCGCGCCCCAGTAGCGCTGGCGCGAGATGAGCCAGTCGCGCAGCCGGTACCCCACGGTGGCCTCGCCCTCGCCCCGGGCGGCGAGGTCGGCGCAGATGGCCTCCTTCGCCTCATCCACCGACATCCCGTCGAGCGGGCCGGAGTTCACCAGGTGCCCCGGGCCGGTCCACGCCTCGTCCAGCGGGGCATCAGGCGGGGTGTCGTCCGCCGCAATCACGCGCCGCACGGGGAGGTCGTGCGCGCGCGCAAAGGCGAAGTCGCGCTCGTCGTGGGCGGGCACCGCCATCACGGCGCCGGTGCCGTAGTCCATCAGCACGTAGTCGGCCACCCATACGGGGATGCGATCGCCGGTGGCGGGGTTGATCACATGGCGCCCCGTGAACACCCCGGTCTTGGGGCGGTCGGCGGAGCTGCGATCGGCCACCGCCGTGCGCGCGGCGGTGCCCACGTACTCCATCACCGCATCGTGCTCCGGGGCGCCCGCCACGAGACGCGGCACCAGCGGGTGCTCGGGCGCGAGCAGGAAGAAGGTGGCGCCGTGCAGGGTGTCGGGCCGGGTGGTGAATACCGGGACCACCGTGGCCTCGTCATCGGCCACGCGGAACTCCACGCGCGCGCCCACCGAGCGGCCGATCCAGTTGCGCTGCATGGTCAGCACGCGCTCGGGCCAGTCGTCCAGCAGGTCCATGTCATCCAGCAGCGCCTGTGCGTAGTCGGTGATGCGCAGGAACCACTGCGGCAACTGGCGCAGCTCCACCGGGCTCTTGCAGCGCTCGCACAGCCCGTCCACCACCTGCTCGTTGGCCAGGACCGTCTGGTCGCGCGGACACCAGTTCACGGCGGCCTCGCGCCGCTCCACCAGGCCGCGCTCGAGAAAACGCAGGAAGATCCACTGGGTCCACCGGTAGTACCCGGGGTCCGCGGTGGAGATCTCGGTGTCCCAGTCGATCGAGAAGCCCAGCCGGCGCAGTTGCGACCGGATGCTTGCGATGTTGCGCGCAGTCACCTCCGCAGGCGCCTCGCCAGTGCGGATGGCCGCGTTCTCGGCCGGCAGGCCGAAGGCGTCGTACCCCATGGGGTGGAACACCACGTGGCCGGTACGCCGGCGGTGGTGCGCCACCACATCGCCCATGGTGTAGTTCTTCACATGCCCCATGTGGATCTCGCCCGAGGGGTACGGGAGCATCTCGAGCACGTACGCCTTGGGGGCGTCGGGCACCCGGGCGGGCTCGCCGTCGCGGGCGACGGGCTCCGCATGGAAGGCCCCTGCGGCGTCCCAGGCGGACTGCCACCGGGCCTCCGTCGCCGCCGGGTCGTACCGTTCCGGGAGTTCGCTCGGCGGTGGGGTCATCGGCGGGCGACAGTACCAATTCGGAAAGGCGACCACCGCTGACAACCCTCGGCTCGGCAACGACGGTCCGCGAGGCGGACCCGGACCAGGACTTCGACGCCATCCTGGCCGTGTACCGCGCCAATCACTGGAGCCACGCGCGGCACCCCGACCGCCTCATGATCGCGCTTCAGCGGGCCGACCTGGCCCTGGTGGCCGAGGTGGATGGCGAGGTCGTGGGGTTCGTGCGCACCATGAGCGACGGCGCCTTCGCGGTGTACATCGCCGACATCCTCGTGCTGCCGGATCACCAGCGGCGCGGCGTGGGCAGCGACCTCCTCCGCGCGGTCCTCACGCACTACCCCATGTCCACCTACCACCATCAGGTACTCATCGCGGAACGGGATGCCGACGGCTTCTACCGGCGCATGGGCCTGTCCGCGGTCGGGGCATTCGGCCTCACAGCCTTCATACGCACGCGAGACAAGCCGTGACACCGGGACCGCTCCGGGGGCCTTCCGCCGCACCCCGGACTAGCGTTCCATTCAACCCCCGATGAGTGGGGTACGAAATGCGTGGACGTGCAGGCCGTCGGTACCCAAGTTCGACGAGCAGTGGCAAGCCTCGCCGAACAAGGTGGAAAACGTGCCGGAAGGCGTCGTCAAGTGGTTCAACGCCGAGAAGGGCTTCGGCTTCATCACCCCCGAGGATGGGGGCAAGGATCTGTTCGTGCACTTCTCCGAGATCCAGGGGTCGGGCTACCGCACCCTCGACGAGGGGCAGCGCGTGAGCTTCGTGGCCGGTGAGGGCCCCAAGGGGCCCCAGGCGCAGCAGGTGCAGGCGCTCTGAGCCATGACGCCCCGCGGGGCGTCACTGCAGGTGATGACGGGCCCCTCCTCGGAGGGGCCCGTCGCATATCGGCCCCGGGTCGCGGCCGCGGGCGCTATCGTCCCGCGGCCGCGACCCCGCGGCTGACCCGACCTGGAGGACCGCGGTGACCACCGCAGGCAGCGCGACTGGCGTCAACCCCCGGATGTACGAGCGCCGGTGGATCATCCTCGTCGTCCTCGCAATCGCGCAGCTCATGGTTGTGCTCGATGCCACCATCGTGAACATCGCCCTTCCCTCGGCCCAGGCCGATCTGGGGTTCTCGGATTCCAACCGCCAGTGGATCATCACGGCCTACGCCCTGGCCTTCGGCAGCCTGCTGCTGTTCGGCGGCAGGCTCAGCGACCTGCTGGGCCGCAAGTGGGTGTTCTTCTGGGGGCTCGCGGGATTCGCGGTGGCGTCCGCGATCGGCGGACTGGCACAGGACTTCACGATCCTCGTGACGGCGCGCGCGCTGCAGGGCGTGTTCGGCGCGCTGCTGGCCCCGGCCGCCCTGTCCCTTCTGACCACCACGTTCACCGACCCCAAGGAGCGCGGCAAGGCCTTCGGCATCTACGGCGCCATCGCCGGTGGCGGTGGGGCGCTGGGGCTGCTGCTCGGCGGGATCCTGACCGAGTACCTGTCGTGGCGCTGGTGCCTGTGGGTGAACCTGGTCCTCGCCATTCCGGCGGCGATCGCCGCGGTCGTGCTGCTGGTTCATACCGGGCGCGGGCGGGGAAGCCTCGACATCCCCGGCACCATCACCTCAGTCCTCGGGCTGCTGGCCCTCGTGTATGGCTTCGCGCGCGCCGAGACGGACGGCTGGACCTCGGGCATCACCATCGGTCTGCTGTCGACGTCCGTGGTGCTGCTGGCCGCATTCGTGTGGATCGA
>JAUROO010000073.1 GCA_030829765.1 Miltoncostaeales bacterium
GATTCCACGAACTCGGCCTGCACCATGGCCACGACGCCGTCGAGCATCTCGTCCTTGCCGCCGGGCACATGGTGGTACAGCGACATGGCCTCCACCCCGAGCTCCCCGGCCACCGCGCGCATGCTGCACCCCTGGATGCCGGCGCGGTCGATCACGGCAAGCGCGGCCTCGACCACCCGGTCGCGCGACAGCGGCTCGCGGGAGGTGCTCATCGCGTGCCCTGCCCGGGATCGCGGTCGCGCGGTGCGCGCTCAGGCCGGCGCGAGGGGCGCACGCGCGTGAAGAGGTAGGTGAGGCCCGCGCCCAGGAGCGCCGACACAAGGATCACCACGATGAGGCTGGTGGAGGTGGTGAAGACCCACCAGGTGACCTCCACCTGACGGGAATTCGCGATGATGAACCACACCAGCATCACGCCCCCGCTGACCGCGAGGATGGCCCTCCAGTTGGTGTCGTTGCGGCGCCGGGGCGGCCGCTGGTCGCGCTCCATCAGGACTCCTCCACAGGGGACGCGCCGAGGATAGTGTCGACCGCGGTGGAGGGATCGATCTCCCGCGCCACCACCCGCTCCACCAGCGCGTCCAGCGCCTGCGCATCGGAACGGGCGGCGAGGTCACGGGCCATGCGCTCGAGCGCCAGCGAGCGAAGGTGCCGGCGCACGCCGTCACGCGCCCGCGCACCGGCCGTGCCCGTGGCAAGCAGGTCGGCGCGGTGACGCTCCACGGCATCCCAGGCATCGGCGACGCCCTGGCCGTCGAGCGCCTGTGTGAGGATGACCGGGGGCACCCATCCAGCGGACGGCACCAGCGTGAGCGCCGACTCCACCTCGCCGGCCAGGACGTCGGCGCCGGGTCGGTCGCACTTGTTGATGACGATCACATCAGGGATTTCCATCACCCCGGCCTTGATCGCCTGGATGGCGTCGCCGCTGCCGGGCATGAGCACCAGCACGACGGTGTCGGTGAGGGCCTGCACCTCGACCTCGTTCTGGCCCGCACCGACGGTCTCCACGATCACCACGTCGAAGCCCGCGGCATCCAGGATGGTCACGGCATCACCCGTGGCCTCGGAGAGCCCGCCCAGATGCCCTCGGCTCGCCATCGAGCGGATGAACACCCCGTCGTCCAGGAAGTGGTCCACCAATCGGATGCGGTCACCCAGCACGGCGCCGTGCGTGAACGGGCTGGTGGGATCCACGCTCACGATGGCGACGGTCATGCCGCGCGCGCGCAACAGGCGTACGAGCGCCGCGGAGAGCGTGCTCTTGCCCGCCCCGGGCGACCCGGTGATGCCCACGCGCATGGCGCGTCCTGCCTGCGGGTACAGCGCCCGCACCACGCCCCTGCCCTCGGGGCCCAGCGATTCGGCCATCGTGATGGCCCGGCCGATCGCCCGTCGACGGCCCTCCCGCACCCCGGCAACCACCTGCTCGGGCGTCACGGCGCCCCCTCCAGCGCGGTCCTCATCACGGCCAGCAGCCGGTCGGTCTGCTCGGGCGTACCCGCGGTCATGCGCAGCCCGCCGGGCGCGCCGAACCCCGCGGTGGGCCGCACGATCACCCCGTGCGCCGTGAGCGCACGATCGAGTTCCGCGGCGCGCTCGGGCCCGACGTCCACGAACACGAAGTTGGCATCGGAGGGCAGCGGGTCGAGCCCGAGGTCGCGCAGGCCCCGCGCCATCCGGTCGCGTTCGGTACGCGCCATGGCCACGCGCGCGGGCAACTCGGCGGCCGCATCGTCCAGCGACGCCAGGGCGGCGGCCTGCGCAACGGCGTTGACGTCGAAGGCGTTCCGCACCGGCGCGAGGGACTCGGCCATTCCCACGGGACCGGCCATCCAGCCGATGCGCAGCCCGGCCAGGCCGTACGCCTTGCTGAACGTGCGCATGGCCACCAGCCGCCTGCCCTCGCGCACCATGGCCACCGCATCGTGGCTGCCGTCCGGCAGGTACTCGGCATAGGCCTCGTCCACCACGGGCAGCACATGGGACGGCAGGGCGTCGACGAAACGCGCGAGGGCACGGGGGTCCACCGCCGCGCCCGTGGGGTTGTTGGGGCTCACCACGGCCACGATCCGGGTGCGGGGCCCCACCGCCGCGGCAAGGGCGTCGAGGTCGTAGGCACCACGCGTGTCCAGGGCCACCGGGGTCACGGTGGCCCCCTGCGCCATCGCACCCTGCCGGTATGAGATGAATGACGGCCAGCCCATCACCAGCTCATCCCCCGGATCCAGCATCGCCATGCACAGGATCTTGATGAGGCTGTCCACGCCATTGCCCACGATGATCCGGTCCGGGTCAATACCGTGGATGTCGCCCAGGGCATCACGCAGGGCCCACGCACCCGGGTCGGGGTACAGGTTCTGGCAGGCAGCGGCATCGGCGATCGCGCGCAGGGCGCCGGGGAATGGCGGAAGCGGGCCCTCGTTGGAGGCCAGCTTCGTGATGGGCACATCGCCCAGTTCGCGCTGCAGGTCGGCCAGGGGGCGACCCGGCACGTACGCCTGCACCGACGACAGCGCGGGGCGCAGCAGGGCCGGGTCGAGATGCGGCGCGTCGGGCACGGCACGGAGGCTACACTCGCCGCCGATGCCGGAATTGGACGATCTGGGGCTGTTCCCGCTGGGCCTGGTGCTGCTGCCCGGCGAACGGGCGCCCCTCCACCTGTTCGAGCCGCGCTATCGCCAGCTGCTGGCCGACTGCGTACTGGACGACCGCCCCTTCGTGATCCTGCAGGACCACGGCGATGGCGCGTCACCCATCGGCTGCAGGGCGCGGTTCATCGCACTGGGGCGCCGCTTTGCCGACGGCCGCATGAATGTGACCGTGGTGGGCGAGGAGATCGTCCGGGTGCTGGAGGAGACCAGCGGGCGGACGTACCTGACCGCCTGGGTCGAGCAGGTGCCGGATGACGCCGCGGATGCGCCCGAGGCCGCACGCGCGGAGGTGCTCGACCTCTTCGCGCGCCTCGTCGCGGAAGTAGCCGGGTCGGCGGCGCCACCCCCCGTGCCTGACGACATCCCGCTCTCGTACGCCATCGCCGGGATGATCGAGATGCCCGCCGAGCCGAAGCAGGAACTGCTCGAGTGCCGCGACGAGCCCACGCGCCTCGCGATCTGCACCGCATCCTCGCGGCGGCGCTCGAGGGCGCGGACCGCGAGCGACTCGCGGCGGCCCGCGCCCGCACCAACGGCAAGGTCGCGCTGCCGTGACGGACGGCGTCGCGGTGGTCCGGCCCCGGCGCATCGCCTGGGTGGAGGGCCCTGACGCCTGCGACCTGCTGCACGGGCTGCTCACCGCCGACATCCGGGCGGTGCCGGTGGGAGGAGCCACGCGATCGCTGGTGCTCGATGCCCAGGGGCACCTGGTGGCCAGCATGGCCGTGGCGCGTGATGCCGGGGATGCCTTCACCCTCGTACTGGATCCGCCGCCCACCCCGGACGGGCTGGCGGTGATCCAGGCCCACCACGTGTCGGAGGACGCCGAGGTGCTCGGCCCCGAGGACACCCGGGTGCTGGTGGCCACCGACGACCTGGCATCCGCCCTCGCCGGAGCGGGTGGCCTGCAGGTACCCGGCGCGATCCCGGGCACCATCGAGGTGCTGGCCGACGACCCCGCCGTGGTCGCGCAGGAGCGCGGCATCGGGCTGGCGGCGGACGGCGTCCACGAGGCCCTGCGCATCTGGAGCGCCGCCCCCGTGATCGGCGTGGACACCTCATCGCGCGCACTCGTGCAGGAGGCCCGTCTCGACGATGCCGTCTCGTTCGACAAGGGCTGCTATCTGGGGCAGGAAACCGTCGCCCGCCTGCACTACCGCGGGCACGCCAACCGCCGGCTCGCGCGGATCGCCCTGGCGGGGCCCGTCCCCGTCGGCACTCCCCTGACCGCGGAGGGACGCGAGGTGGGCACGGTCACGAGCGTGGCCGAGGTGCCCGGCCACGGCTGGACGGCCCTGTCGATGGTGCGCCGCGAGGCCGCTGACGACACGGACGTTGACGCCAACGGCACGTCCGGGCGGGTCCTCGCCGCTCCCTGACGACCCGGTGCTAGCGTCGGGAGCCATGGGAGTGGGACGCGATGATCGTGCACGGGCAGCCCGCCAGTCGTGGGCGGTGCGCCTGTTCTACGACACCGACGGCGACCTGCGCGGGTGGCGAGCGCTCGGGGTGGTGGCACTCCTGGCCGCGGCCGTGGTGTTCGGCACGGTGGTGGCGTCGTTCGCGGGGGCGGCCTTCGGCCCGGACACCCTCGCGACGGCCGCGCTCATCGTGTTCCTGGGAATCAAGCTGCCACTGCTCGGGTTCGTGTTCTGGATCCTCATGCGCCAGGGAGGCGGCTACACACAGGCCGAACTCACCACGCGCGAGCGCACGCGCGTGCTGGAGAGCCTGGTGGAGCAGGCGCGCGCCGCGCGCGGCGCGCCGGATGGGGCAGAGCGCCTGCGCTGGGCCGCGCGCGAGGCCTGGCGCATCGCCGACGAGGCGCCCGACGACGAGCGGCAGTCGGCGATCGCCGTGGCGGTGGAGATCAGCGGCATGACGCCCGCCGCCAGCCCACGGCAGCCCCAGCCACCGGCCTAGGCGAAGACCAGCGCGTCCTCCACCTCGCCGGCGGCGATGCCGTCGGCGATCTTGTCGAACGCCATCGCGTGCACCACGGCCGCGATGTCCTCCGCCGTGCCCGCAAGGGCCTCGGGGTGGCGGGCCTGCACCGATACGCGTCCCACGAAGCAGGTCTTCACCGCCACCACCGCGCCACCCTCCACGACCTGCACGTTGAACCCCCACAGCGTGTGTGCATCGTCGGTCAGTGACGTGCGCGGGGGCTCGGCCCGCAGTTCGAAGGTGCGCCCCCCGGCCTCCACGGTGCGCGTGCTCACAGGTCCACCACCCGTCCTTGGTCGTCCACCCCGGCGGCACCCCCGCCGCGGCGGGGATCGCCCGCGGCCCGCAGGCCCCGGGGTGTCACCCCGGCCACGGACACGCCGCCGAAGTACAGGTTTGCCTCGGTCCAGAGACGCAGGTCGAAGCCCTCGTCCCCGAGCGCCATGATTGCATCCGCGGGCACGCCGCCCTCCACGTCCAGCCCATCGCCCTCGTGGTGGATGCGCGGAATGCGCACAGCGTCGGCGGGATCGTGCCCACCATCCACCATCCCCGCGACGACCATCAGGATGGCGGAGCGCAGGCGATTGGAGCCTGCCGATCCCAGCGCGGCGATTGGCTCATCGCCATGAAGCAGCATCGTGGGCGCCATCATGGATGTCATCCGCAGGCCCGGCGGCAGCGAGCCGAAGCCGGCGGGGTTCAGGTCGCTCTCGCCCAGCATGTTGTTCAGCAGCACCCCGGTGCCGGGTGCGACCACGCCCGAACCGGAGCCGTTCGATGACGACAGGCTCGCCATGCCCCCGTCGGCGTCGATGGCGCTCACGTGGGTCGTGCCCGTGGGCTTCCGTGATGGTGGGCGGCCGGCCGCCTCGGCATCGCGCAGGGCCGCCCAGAACCGCTCGAGGAATCCCTCGTCTGCGAGGCCCTCGTGGAACTCCGGTCCGCGCATCGCATTGGCGCCGGCCTGGGCGGCC
>JAUROO010000005.1 GCA_030829765.1 Miltoncostaeales bacterium
GGCGGGTTCTTCGACCGCCTCGTGGCCTCCCCCACCTCGCGCGTGGCCATCCTCACCGGGCGCCTCGGGGCATCGATGGCCCTGGGCGCGTTCCAGGCAGTGCTGTTCATCGGAATCGCCTGGGCCTTCGGCGCGCGCGTGCAGGCAGGGATCGCAGGCTTCGCCATCGTGCTCCTCATCGCGGTGCTGTTCGCCGCCGCCGTGGGGGGGCTTGGCGTATACCTCGCGCTGCGCACGGGATCGGGGGAGGCCGTGCAGGGGATGTTCCCGCTGTTCTTCGCCCTGCTGTTCTTCTCATCGGCGTTCTTCCCGCTCGAGACGATGACCGGCTGGTACGCCGCCGTGGCAGCGGCGAACCCCATCACCTATCTGGTCGAGGCAATGCGCCTGGAGGTGATCGGCGGGGCCACGCCGGGCACTGCGCTCGCGGGAATCGGCATCGCGCTCGGCCTCGCCGCCATCACCATCGGAGCATCGGCCCTCGCCCTCCGGCGCAGGCTGAGGGTGGCCGCGTGAGGGTCATCGCCGTCAGCCTGGGCCTGGCCGGGCGCAACCTGCTGCTCGTGCGCCGCGTGCCGTCGGTGTTCATCCCCTCCCTGGTGATGCCGCTCTTCATCCTCATCGCCACCGCGGGGGCATTCCACGGCATCGGGGCCCTGCCCCAGTTCGCCGGCGAGTCGTACCTGGCGTTCACCATCCCCATGGCGGCGGTCATGGGGGCCGGGTTCGCCGGGATCAACTCGGGGATGACGCTCGCGCGCGACCTCGAGGGGGGGTTTTTCGACCGGCTCCAGTCCAGCCCCGCCCCGCGACTTGCCCTGGTGCTCGGTCCCATGCTGGCCGCGCAGGCTCGCAGCCTGGTCACGACCGTGGTGGTCCTGCTCGCCGGGATGGTGGGCGGGGTGATGCCGCCCGGCATCGCCCCCACGCTGGTGATCTTCGCCTTCGCCCTGCTGTTCGCGGCCGCGGCCTCGTTCTGGGCCATCGGCGTGGCCCTGCGGACACGCACCATCCAGGCCGCTCCCATCATGCAGCTCGCCGTGTTCCTGTCGGTCTTCATGTCGGTGGCGTACGTGCCGCAGGATGCCCTGACCGGCTGGCTGGCCACCATCGCCCGGTACAACCCGGTCACGTACATCCTCGACGCCGCGCGCAGCGCCGAGCTCACGGGCACCGTCGTCTGGGCGGAGACCTGGCCGGGCCTGGTCGCAGCCGGGGCGCTGGTCATCCTGCTCGGGGCCTTTGCCATGGTCCCGCTCCGGGGGCTCGGCACCCGGTGAGCGTCGCCCGCACGCCCCTGTCGCCCGCACTCACCGCATGGCTGGATGGCGTCGGCGCGGCCCCGGAACCGGTGCGTCGCCTGCAGCACCGGATGGCGGGTGCAGAGGGCGAGGAGATGATGACCCACCCCGACCTCGGGGCACTGCTCGCCGTGCTCGTGCGCGCGACCGGAGGGCACCGGGTGCTTGAGATCGGCACGTTCGTCGGGACCTCCGCGCTGTGGATGGCCCCGTCGCTGGCCGACGACGGCCATATCGACTGCCTCGAGGCCGACGCGGGCCATGCAGACCGTGCGGCCGATCATCTCAGGCGCGCAGGCCACCACGACCAGGTGACCATCCATGTGGCACCTGCGCTGGACACCCTGCCCGCGCTCGCCCCCGGGTACGACCTCGCCTATATCGACGCCGACAAGCCCGCGTACCCGGCCTACATGTCGGAGTGCATCCGGCTCGTCCGCCCCGGCGGGGTCATCGTGGCCGACAATATCTTTGGGGGCGGTGCCGACGATTCGCGGGCCGCCGGCCTGCGCGGCGTCGCGGAGGCCGCGGCGGATGATGCCCGGCTGACCGCCGCCGTGCTTCCCGTGGGCGACGGCATCGTGCTGGCCTCCCGCCGCTAGGCGAGGGCGCGCAGGCGCCGGTCCAGGCGCAGCAGGCCGATGAGCGACTTGGCATCGCGCACCTCCTCGATGAGGGCGCCCAGGTCCCGGAGGGGCACCGGCACGACCTCGATCTCCTCCTCCGGTATCGGCTCATGGGGCACCGCCGCGAGGTCCGTGGCGAGGAAGCAGTGGATGTACTCCTCGAGGATCGCCGGGGCCGTGTAGAAGCCCCCGAGGTCCTCCAGGGCGCCCGCGGACCGCCCGACCTCCTCTGCCAGCTCCCGGCGCGCGCACTCGATCGGCGGCTCGCCCGGCACGTCGAGCTTGCCCGCGGGGAGCTCCAGCAGGTACTCGCCCACCGCCTCGCGCGGCTGGCGCACCATCAGGACGTGATCCTCCTCCACCGGCACCATCACGACCGCGCCGGGGTGGCCGATGACCTCGCGGCGCACCACCAGGCCCCCGGGGCGCCGGTACCGCATGACGGCCAGGTCCACCACCTCGCCCCGGTACACCTGCTCCTCGCCCTCCACGCCCAGCCCCGCGATGGGGCGGCCGCCATCGAGGGGCCCGGTCACCGCGGGCCGCGTGCCCGGGCGATGAGGGCCAGGGTCACATCAACCATGCCCTCGATGTCGGCGATGCGGATGCGCTCATCCGGGGTATGGACATCCACCATCGCGTTGCAGAGATTGACGGCGGGGAAGCCGTTCAGGATGAGCGCGTTCACATCCGAGCCGCCGCCGGATGCCACCTCCCGCACCACGATCCCGCAGTCATCCAGCGCCTGGCGCGCCATCACCACCTGGGGGTCGGAAGGGTCCAGCGAGTACCCCGTGAAGTGGTCGCGCACCACCATCTCGACGTCGCACTCTCCCTCCGTGGCAGCCCACGTGGAGGCGTCAAGCATCGCCATCAGCTGGGCATCGAGCGCCCCGTCATCGAGCGATCGGCACTCGGCGGTGACCGTGCACTCCTCCGCGACCACGTTGGTCGCAGAGCCCCCGGTGATGGTCCCGATGTTGGCCGTGGTCACCGGATCGATCCGGCCAAGGGGCATTGCCCCGATGGCCCGTGCCGCCGCGGTGATTGCACTGCGGCCCTGCTCGGGATGGATCCCCGCATGCGCGGCGGTGCCCCGCATGGTGATGAACATCTCCTTGTGCGTGGGCGCGCTCATCACGATGCCGCCGAGGTCGCCCGTGTGGTCGTACACGAAGCCGAAGGCCGCGCGCAGCACCGCGGGATCGAGGTACGCCGCTCCCCGCAGCCCGACCTCCTCGCACGGGGTGAACACCAACTCGATCCCCGCGTGGGGGATGCCCTCCGCAACCACGCGGTCCACCGCATGGAGCATCGCGGCGACCGCCGCCTTGTCGTCGCCGCCCAGGATCGCCGCGTGACGGTTGGTCAGGAATGCGCCGTCGCGCACCACCTCGATGGGCCCGAGCACCGGAACGGTGTCGAGGTGCGCGCAGAACATGATGGGAATGCCCTCAGCCGTCGGCGCGAACCGCGCGACGATGTTGTTGCACCCCGCTGCCGGGAGCCCCGTCGCGGCGTCATCCTCGGTCACCTCGGCGCCCATGCGCGCGAGCTCATCACGCACTGCCCCGGCCATCGCGCCCTCCTGCCCCGAGGGTGACGGGATCTCGCACAGGCGCGCGAACAGGCGCGCGACCTCGGGCAGGTCGTCCACCGGCGCGCTGCTCACGCCACGCGGGAGGAGGTCGCCACATCGCCCCCGGCCACGCCGGCGCGCGCCGCGGCGGCGCCCACGAAGGCGGCGAACAGCGGCTGCGGGCGCGTGGGGCGGCTCTTGAACTCGGGGTGGTACTGGCTTGCCACGAAAAACGGGTGGTCAGGCAACTCGATGCACTCCACCAGACGCCCGTCGGTCGATCGCCCGCAGGTGACGAGGCCCTTCTCCTCAATCTTCGGGCGGAGCACGGGGTTCACCTCGTAACGGTGGCGATGCCGCTCCTGGATCGTCTCGGCGTCGCCGTAGAGACCGCGCACGATGGTCCCGGGCATCAGGGCCACCGTTCCCCCGCCCAGGCGCATCGTGCCGCCACGCTCCTCGATCTGGCGCTGCTCGGGGAGCAGGTCGATGACCGGGTAGGGGGTCTCGATGTCGAACTCGGTGGAATTGGCGCCATCCATGCCGCACACGTTCCGCGCATACTCGATGACGGCCACCTGCATCCCGAGGCAGATCCCGAGGTACGGGATGCCCTCCTCGCGCGCGATGCGGGCCGCCTCGATCTTGCCCTCCACCCCACGGCCGCCGAAGCCGCCGGGCACCAGCACCCCGTCGGCTGCGCGAAGGCGATCGCCCAGGTCGTCCGCGTCGGCGTCCACCCAGTCGATCTCCACCTCCACGCCCTGCGCGAGCCCGCCGTGCTTGAGGGCCTCCACCACCGACAGGTAGGCGTCGTGCAGCTGCACGTACTTTCCCACCAGCGCGATCCGGGCGGTGCCCCGCGTCTTGGAGAGCCGGTCGACCACGGCGCGCCAGTCGCCCAGGTCGATGTCATGCAGCGGCAGCCCCAGGCGCTCGCACACGACGCGGTCGAGCCCCTCCTCCTCCATCGCGATGGGCA
>JAUROO010000074.1 GCA_030829765.1 Miltoncostaeales bacterium
GACCGGGCGGCAGCCCAGCTACATGTTCATGCCCGACGACCCGCGGTTGCGGGCACATGCAATGGGCATCGCGGAGGAGCGGCGCCACTTCCTGAAGGCGTCCGACGACGCCGACCCCCTGCAGGACACAGCGCTGGACGAGGTGCCCATGGGGAGGGAGGACGAGCAGCTGTCGCTGTTCTCCGCGGTGTCGGCGACACCGTCGGGCGAGGCCCAGGTACACAAGGTGGACGAGACACTGGGCCTGTTCGGGAGCCTCGAGGACGAGGAACCCGCAGAGGACGGGTTCGAACTGCAGCTCGCAGAGGCCCCGCACCTGGACGGGGCGATATCCCGTGCAGCAGCCGATGGCGAGGCTGCGGGGATGAACCCGGTGGCGCGGCGGCGGGCACTGCGCGACGCCAACGCCGTGCTGGTGCGCGCCCTTGCCGGGGCCACGGGCATGACCCACGCACAGGTGAATGGTGAGCTGAACCGCCTGAGCGGGGTGGCCCGGGTGGCGGAGGCCGACGTGCAGGCGCTGGAGCGCCGGCGGGGCGAGGGCGCCCGGTGGCTGGCACGAATCGGCTCGCGTTCCGGCACAAAGGGGCGCTGAAGCACCGCGCGCGGTGTGGCACGTTTTGTGCCACGATGACCACATGCCCGAGAAGATCGTGAGGGCGCGGCTGGATGACGAGTCGCGCATGGCCCTGCGCCTGATGGTGCGCATGGGCATGACCGAATCGGAGGCCGTGCGCACCGCCCTGGTGGAGGCGGCCGCTGCACGGAGTACCGACGCGGCACTTCGCGCCGAGTGCGAGCGGCTGATGCAGGACGAGGAGGCCGTGGCGCGCGAGATGGCCGAGTTCCGCGAATGGGAGGAGATCACGGCGCCATGGCCGGACTGAGGCGAGGGGACATCCACGCCGCGCGGTTCGGGCGGGCCACCGGCCGGGAGCAGGCGGGGGCCAGACCGGCGCTGGTGCTGCAGGCGGAAGGGATGGCGGGATGGTCAACGGTGATCGTGGCCCCACTGTCCTCGTCCGCCCGGCACTCGATGTTCCGGCCGACGGTCGACCTGAAGGGCACCGAGACCCGGGTGCTGCTGGAGAGCATGCGGGCCCTCGACACGGGCCGGATCGGCAGGAAACTGGGCTCGCTCACTGCGGATGAGATGGTTGATCTCGACAGCGCCGTGCGGCTGGTGCTCGGACTCCGCTAGGCCAGCAGGGTCCGCCCCAGCCGGCGGATGGGCACCATGAACAGCACGGCCGAGAAGGCCAGCAGCACCGCCACGTGGCCCAGCGTCACCCACCCCACATCACCCATCACCAGCTCGCGGGTGGCGGCCACCAGGTGGCTGAGCGGCAGGCACCAGCCGATCACCTGCGCCCACCCGGGCAGTGCGGTGAAGGGGAAGAAGATTCCGCCGAACAGGAACATGGGCGTCATGACGCCCGTCCAGAAGATGTTGAAGTGCTCGATGTTCGACGTGAAGGCCGTGTACGCCATGCCGATCACCGCGAAGGTGAGCGCGCCGATGAGGAACACCGGCGGGGTGAGCAGCGCCCACCAGCTGTCGATGAGCCCGAACGGCGCCATGACGATCATGAACACCACGCCGTAGATGGTGCCGCGGGTGGCACCCCACAGGTACTCGCCCACCACCACGTCGCCCACCGACAGCGGCGTGGTGACCGCGGCCTCGAACACGCGGCGCACGTGGATGCGCACGAACGCGTTGTACGAGGTCTCGAGGATGGCGCCGAACATCACTGCGCTTGCCGCAATGCCCGGGGCGATGAACGCCACGTACGACACGCCCTCGATCGAGGTGAGGTAGGCGCCCAGCCCCAGGCCCATGATGGCCAGATAGGCGATGGCCTCCACGAACCGCGGGCCGAGGGTGGTGAGGATGGTCTTGCGCCCGACCGTGGCGTTGCGCGACCAGAACCGCACGGCGCCGGCCACGGTGACCCGCTGCGTGGCGGGTGTCAGGCCAGGGCCTCCAGCGCCTGCTGGAAGTCGTCGGCCAGGCCGGTGTGGCCATTCGCCAACGCGGCGTCGATGCCGCTGAGGTAGGCGTCGGCGGCGGCATCTGCGTTGCCCGTGGCGGTCAGGCACTCGGCCAGGTGACCCCACGCCGCGCCCTCGTCGCTGGCCAGGGCGAGGTACGCGCGGTACTGGTCCACGGCCTCATCCCACCGCTCCGCGTGCCGCAGCGCCACGGCCAGGCCGTAGCGGGCGCGGGGCTCGTCGGGCTGCTCGGCCACCAGATCGCCGAAGTACGTGATGCGGTCGATGCCCACGACCGGGATCGTACCGGCGGGGAATGGGGGCACAGCCCCCTCTGCGGAGGCTTGTGCGGTTTCGTCACGAGAATGTCACAAAAGGCACTTGGGGAACCCCTGAGATCCCGCTTGCCATGAGGCAATCCGCACGATGGTGCGCTTGTGCGGCGCCGTTGTTAGGGTGATGCGGGTTCGCGGGGTGGTACACCGTGATCCGCACTGCGGCAACACTGGAGAGGCCGGTCCGCATGGACCTGTACACCTGGCTTCCACTGCTGATCTACATCGTGCTGGGCGCGGGCATCGCCGGCGCGCTGTTCACGTTGTCGATGGTCGGCCGCAGGCGCCCGAACGCCACGAAGAAACTGCCCTTCGAGAGCGGCATCCTCACCGTGCAGCCCGCCCGGCAGAGGTTCTCAATCGACTTCTACCTGACCGCCATGCTCTTCATCATCTTCGATATCGAGCTGGCGTTCCTGTACCCGCTGGCCGTGGTGCTGCGTGATGTCGGCGGAGTGGCCGTGGTGGAGCTGGTGGTGTTCATGGCCGTGCTGACCGGCGCGCTCGCGTACGTCTGGCGGAAGAAGGCGCTCGAATGGCGCTGATCCCGCCTCCCGGCGCACCCATCCGCCGCACGCCGCGCAATGACGAGCGCGTGGACTGGGACCTGCGCGACCCACTGGCCGCCGAGGTGAGCAAGGGCCTGCTCACCACCACGGTGGAGAAGGCGATCGCGTGGACGCAGACCTCGGCCATCTGGCCGGCCACCTTCGGCCTGGCCTGCTGCTCGATCGAGATGATGCACACGCTGAGCCCGCGCCTGGACATGGGCCGGTTCGGGGCCGAGTTCTTCCGCGGCACCCCGCGCCAGAGCGACCTGATGATCGTGGCCGGGCGCCTCACCCAGAAGATGGCCCCGGTCGTGCGCCATATCTACGACCAGATGCTCGAGCCCAAGTGGGTCATCAGCATGGGGGCCTGCGCGAGCACCGGCGGGGTGTTCAACAATTACGCCGTGGTGCAGGGCGTGGACAAGATCCTTCCGGTGGACGTGTACGTGCCCGGCTGCCCGCCGCGCCCCGAGGGGCTGATGGAGGGCATCGACGTGCTGCGACGCAAGATCGGCGTGAACGGCCAGGTGCCCTCGTCGGAGCTGATCGCCGGGCGCCGGGCCGAGCGCCTGGCCTGGGAGCGCGAGCACGCCGACGAACTCGCCGCCCTGCGCGAGGTGACAGCCGGGCACGACGTGCAGCAACCGGGCGAGCCGCCGGTGGTGGAACCCGTGGTGGCCGACGCCGAGGCCGGCGCACAGGCACGCGCCGAGGGCCGCGGTGACGCCGGGTGAGCGACGTATCGGCACAGATCGAGGCGGTCACGCCCGGCGCCGTGGTGGCGGAGTTCACGCATGTGGGCGAGCTGACCGTGGAGGTGCGCAAGGAGCGGATCGTGGAGGCCTGCCGCGCGCTGCGTGACGGACCCGGCCAGTTCGCGCTGCTGAGCGACGTGACCTGCGCGGACTTCCCCGACGAGCCCGGGCGCTTCCGCATGGCCTATCACCTGGCCAGCATCCAGACGGGCAGCCGCGTGCGACTGCGGGCATGGGCAGGCGCGCTTGAGCCCGAGATCGAATCGGTCACCTCGGTATGGCCGGGCGCCAACTGGATGGAGCGCGAGGTGTACGACCAGTTCGGCGTGCGCTTCGCCGGTCACCCGGATCTGTGCCGCATCCTCAACCCGCTCGACTGGTCGGGCCACCCGCTCCGCCGCGACTACCCGATCGGCGGCGAAGAGGTCCAGTTCACGGACGCCGTGTGACCATGAGCACCACCGACCCGCGCACCGAGAACTTCCCCCTCGCCGCCGAGAGCCGCGAGGCGGTGGAGGGCGCGCTGCGCGAGCAGCGGCCCCTCACCCCCACCGAGCGCGTGATCGCAGGCGTCGAGGCCTACACCCCTGAGGAGGCCGCCGAGCGCACGCTGGCCAACGAGATGCTGGCCGACACCCGGCCGGGCGTGCGCCAGCCCCTGCTGATCAACCTGGGACCCAACCACCCCAGCACCCACGGCGTGCTGCGCCTGATCGTCGAACTCGACGGCGAGGTGGTGAAGGAAGTCACGCCGGTGATCGGCTACCTCCACACGGGCATCGAGAAGCAGTGCGAGAACAAGACCTGGTGGCAGGCCATCACGCTGGTCACCCGCATGGACTACCTGGCGCCGTTCGCCAACATCACGGCGTACACGATGTCGGTGGAGAAGCTCCTGGGCATCGAGGTGCCCACGCGGGCCGAGTGGATCCGTGTGCTCCTGGGCGAGATGAACCGCCTGGCCAGCCATCTGGTGTGGCTTGGCACCTCGGGCCTGGAGCTCGGCGCCATGAGCGTCTTCTTCTACTGCTACCGCGAGCGCGACCAACTGCTGGACCTGTTCGAGATGGTGTCGGGCGAGCGCATGAACCACCGCTACTTCCAGGTGGGCGGCTGCGCGCAGGACCTGCCGCCGGGGTTCATCGAGCGGGTGCGGGCGTTCACCGACGAGATGCCGAAGCGCATCGACGAGTACGAGGCGCTGCTGACCGGCAACCCCATCTGGAAGGACCGCATGAAGGGCGTCGGGGTGCTGCCCGCGGGCGACCTGCTGGCCCTCGGCGTGACGGGCCCCACCCTGCGCGCGGCCGGCGTGCCCTACGACCTGCGGAAGGTGGCCCCGTACTCCGGGTACGAGCACTTCGAGTTCGACGTGCCCACCTCCACGGAGGGCGACAGCTTCGCGCGCTACCTGGTGCGCGTGCAGGAAATGCGCGAGAGCCTGCGCATCATCCGGCAGGTGATCGACGGCATGCCCGAGGGCCGCGTGATCGCCGACGACCGCAAGGTGGTGCTGCCCCCGCGCGAGGAGCTGGCGTACTCGATGGAGGCCCTGATCCATCACTTCAAGCTGGTGAGCGAGGGCTTCATGGTCCCCGCGGGCGAGGCGTACGCGCCCATCGAGAGCCCGCGCGGGGAGATGGGCTGCTACGTGGTGAGCGACGGCGGCCCCAAGCCGCACCGCGTGCACATGCGCGACCCCTCGTTCGTGAACCTGCAGGCCACCGCGCCGCTGTGCAAGGGCAACTACCTGGCCGACCTCATCGCGATCGTGGCCACGCTGGACCCGGTGATGGGGGGCGTGGACCGGTGACCGCGCACGAGATCGAGGAGTACCTGTCTCCCATGCGCCACGAGTTCGCCGACCCGCGCTCGCTCATCCTGCCCGCGCTCAAGTTCGCCCAGGGCGACAGCGGCTGGCTGCCGGCGGAGGACATGGCCGCCGTGGCCGAGGCCACCGGCTTCTCGCAGGCCTACGTGGAGAGCGTGGCCACCTTCTATGACCGCCTCTACGTGGAGCCCGTCGGTCGCAGGGTCATCAACGTGTGCGTGACGCTGTCGTGCATGCTGCGCGGGTCGGATGAGATCTTCGACCACCTGGCCGACTACCTGGGCCTGGACGGCGAGGGCACCACGGAGGACGGCATGTTCACGCTGGCCAAGGTGCAGTGCATCGGTGCGTGCGACCGCGCTCCGTGCCTGCAGATCGACTCGGGCGAGCAGATCGGCCCGCTGGAGCCGGCCGATGCCACGTGCCTGGTGGATGACCTGCGCGAGCAGCCCGCGCCCGCGAGGTACGAGCGCTAGATGCCCCAGATGAACTCCGTGTACCGGCACCGGGAGTTCGGTGCCTCTCTCACCACGCTCGCCGACTACGAGCGGGCCGGTGGGTACCTGGGCCTGAAGGACGCGCTTGCCCTTACGCCCGACGACGCCCTGTATGCGTTCCACCGCTCGGGCCTGCGCGGCCGTGGCGGGGCCGGATTCCCCATGGGGCGCAAGGCGTCGTTCCTGCCGAAGGACACCGGCCGGCCCACCTACATCGTGTGCAACGCGGACGAGAGCGAGCCCGGCACCTTCAAGGACCGGGAGATCATCGAGCGGAACCCCTTCCAACTGATCGAGGGACTCACCATCGCCGCGCATGCGGTGGGGTGCGAGCGCGCGTACATCTACATCCGCGGCGAGTACGAGGCGCAGGCCAAGGTGCTTGACGCGGCGCTCGCGGAGGCCCGGGACGCCGGACGCCTGGGGCCCGACGCCCTGGGCGAGGGGCGCCCGTTCGACATCACGCTGTACCGCGGTGCCGGCGCCTACATCTGCGGCGAGGAGACGGCGCTGCTCGAGAGCCTGGAGGGCAAGCGCGGCCAGCCACGCCTGAAGCCGCCGTTCCCGGCGGTCGCCGGCCTGTACGGATGCCCCACGCTCATCAACAACGTCGAGACGCTGGCGGCGCTTCCGCCCATCATGCACCGGGGGCCCGACTGGTACGGGTCGATGGGCCCCGAGAAGAGCCCGGGCACCAAGATCTTCTCGGTGTCCGGCCACGTGCTGCGCCCCGGCAACTACGAGGTGGTGCTGGGCGAGACCACGCTGCGCGAGCTGATCTTCACGATGGCGGGCGGCGTGCGGCCGGGACGGCACGTGAAGGCCGTGTGGCCGGGCGGGTCGTCGGTGCCGGTGATCGGCGAGGGATCGCTGGATGTGCCGCTGGACTATGAGTCGCTGAATGGCGTGGGCACGTTCCTCGGCAGCGGCGGGTGCATCGTGATGGACGACTCCGAGTGCATCGTGCGTGCGTGCCACCGCCTCGCCCAGTTCTACCGGCATGAGTCGTGCGGCAAGTGCACCCCGTGCCGCGAGGGCACTGGCTGGCTGGCCCGGATCCTCGGCCGCATGGTGGCCGGTGAGGGACGCGGCGCAGAGGACATCCGCATGCTCGAGAGCCTGTTCGGGCGCATCTCGGGCCGCACGCTGTGCGCCCTCGCGGACGGCGCCGTGATGCCCGTGAAGAGCGCACTCGAGCTGTTCCCCGAGGAGTTCGCGCACGTCGCCGAGCACGGCTCGCCGGCGCCTGCGCCGATGATGGGGGAGCCCGTTGGCTGAGCACGACGACGGGCTGATCGTCCTCACCATCAATGGCCGCGAGGTGCGGGCGCCCAAGGGCACCATGCTCGTGGATGCGGCGAAGGCCGCCGGCATCGAGATTCCCATCTTCTGCTACGAGCCCCGCCTGGGTGCGCCCATCGGCGCATGCCGCATGTGCCTCGTGGAAGTGGAGGGCATGCGCGGGCTGCAGACCGCCTGCTCCACGCCGGTGGCCCCCGACATGGTGGTGAACACCGAGAGCGAGGTGGCGAAGGACGCCCAGGACGGCGTGCTGGAACTGCTGCTGGCCAACCACCCGCTGGACTGCCCGGTGTGCGACAAGGGCGGCGAGTGCCCGCTGCAGGACCGCACCTTCCGCTTCGGGCCGGGCCGCACGCGCTCGCTGGAGCCCAAGCTTCACTTCCCCAAGCCGCTCGATCTCTCGCCGCTGGTGGCACTGGACCGCGAGCGCTGCATCGCGTGCTTCCGCTGCGTGCGGTTCAGCCAGGAGGTGGCCGAGGACGGCCAGCTGACCTTCCAGGAGCGCGGCGACCACACGGAGATCGCCACCTTCAGCGGCGACCCGTACGAGGGGCGCTTCACCGGCAACACCATCGATCTCTGCCCGGTGGGAGCGCTCACCAGCAACCCGTACCGCTTCGTCAGCCGCCCGTGGGACATCAAGAACACCCCCTCGGTGTGCGCGGGCTGCTCCATGGGCTGCAACCTGGAGATCACCGAGCGCGAGGGCGACGTGAAGCGCCTGACCGGGCGGCCAGAGCCCAACATGGCCGTGGAGGAGGGCTGGATCTGCGACCGCGGGCGCTGGGGCTATCCGGCGCTTCGCAGCGCCGATCGCCTGCAGGCGCCGGTGCTGGCCGACGCGGTGGGGCGCAGGAACGTGCCGCTGGAGCGCGCAGTGACCGAGGCATCGGGGCTGCTGGCAGCCCGCGGCGCGCGGGTGGGCATCCTGCTGGGCGACGCCGTCACCGTGGAAACGGGGTTCCTGGCATGCGAGCTGGCAGCCCGCGTGGGGGGCGGCACGCCCGCCATGGTGGCCCGGACGGGGATCCCGGGCCACGGCCTGGGACCCATGCGCGCGCTGCCGGGCGCGCAGATGGACGACATCGACGGCGCCGACGTGGTGCTGGTGGTGGGCGGCGACCCGTGCACCCAGCAGCCGGTGGCCGAACTGCGCATCCGGGGGGCCCGGCGCGCCGGCGCGCAGGTGGCGGTGATCGGCCCGCGCCCCACGGCGCTCGACGCATCCTGTGAAGCACTTCGCACCACCCCGGGGCACCTGCTGGATGCCGCCGCGGTCATCAACGAGCGCCTGCAGGGCAGCGAGCGCGCCGTGGTGCTGTGGGACGAGGCCGATCTCGCCGCCGAGCCCGCGGCCGCCGAGGCCATCGCACGGGTGGTGGCCGCCACCCCTGGCGCGCGGGCGATCGAGATGTGCGCCGACGTGAGCGGCCCCGGGCTGCGCGCCCTGGGCATCCCCGCAGCCGGTGACCTGCTGACGGCACTCGAGGCCGGCGCCATCGACATCCTGCTCACAATCGGCGCCGACCCCACCGCGGGGCCGGCGGGCGACCGCTGGGCGGCGGCCGCGGACCGCGCGGGCACGATCATCGAGATGGCCACTCATCGCACGGGGCTGACCGACCGCGCCACCCTCGTCCTGCCCATGCTGGCTCCCCTGGAGGATGAGGGCGTGCTGGTGAGCATGACCGGGCGCGCACAGCGGCTGAGGCCCGGCGCGCGCGAGGCCGCGGGGGCCGCCGCGGCGTGGGAGATGATCGTGGGCATCACCCACCGGATCGGGAGCCCGGTGCCCGACCGCACTCCGGCCCAGGCGTTCCGGCGGCTGGCCGAGCAGCACGCGGCCTTCGCAGGGTTGGACTACCGCGTGATCGGCAGCGAGGGCGCGGCAGTCGCCCCCGTGCCGCAGGATCCGGGCGTCCCTGCGCGCGGGCCCGTGGGTGATGGCCTGCTGGTGGTGCCATGCGCCCCGGTGTTCGGCGACGCCGTGGCCCACCGGTCCGATGCGCTGGAGGCAGTGCGCGAGCCGTCGCGCGTGGCGCTCGCACCCGCGGAAGCCGAGCGGCTGGGCGTGCGCACCGATGCCCGCGTGCGCGTGACCACGCCGGAGGGCACGGTCGTGCTGCCGTTGGAGATCGACTCGCGCCTGCACGAGGGCGCGGTGTACCTGGTGATGGGCGACCCGGCCTCCGGGGCCGCCCGCCTGCTGCCGGGGGACCGGGGACCCGTGCACGCCGCGGTGTCGGCGGCCGCGCGCGAGGAGGTGGGCGCGTGACCGCGCAGGAGGCCGTGCTCACGATGATCATCCAGGCGGTGGTCGTGGTGGGCGTGGTGTTCTCGGGCTTCGCCGGCCTCACGGTGATCGAGCGCAAGTTGATCGGCCGGTTCCAGGCCCGCGTGGGGCCCAACCGCGCCGGGCCGTTCGGGCTGCTGCAGCCGCTGGCCGACATCGGCAAGCTGACCTTCAAGGAGGACTTCGTCCCGGCGGGCGCCAACCGCTGGGTGTTCCGCCTGGCGCCGATGATCCCGGTGATCGCCGCCGTTGCCGCGCTGTCGCTGATCCCCTACGGCGGCGTGCACGAGTGGTTCGGCCACACCATCACGCTGTACGGCACCGACCTGAGCGTGGGCGTGCTGGTGTTCCTGGCGCTGTCCAGCCTGGGGGCATACGGACTGATCCTGGGCGGATGGGCCAGTGGCAACAAGTACTCGTTCCTGGGCGCGGCGCGCGGTGCCGCGCAGTTGGTGTCGTACGAGGTGGCACTGGGCCTGTCGATCGTGGGCGTGGTGATGATCAGCCGGAGCCTCTCGCTGGTGGACATCGCCAACGACCAGTCGGGGGGCCTCTGGTACATCCTGCTGCAGCCGGTGGCGTTCGTGGTGTTCATGATCGCGGCATTCGCCGAGACAAACCGCGTGCCGTTCGACCTGGGCGAGGCCGAGAGCGAACTGATCTCGGGCTACAACACCGAGTACGGCTCGGTGAAGTTCGCGATGTTCCTGGCCGCCGAGTACGTGGCGCTCATCGTCATCTCCGCCTTCGCCGCCACGTTGTTCCTGGGCGGCCCCAACGGACCCTGGCTGCCGGGCTTCATCTGGCTGGGCATCAAGATCACCGCCCTGCTGTTCGTGTTCATCTGGGTGCGCGCCACCCTGCCCCGCTTCCGGTATGACCGGCTGATGAAGTTCGGGTGGAAGGTGCTGATCCCCGTGGCGCTGGCCAACATCGTCGTGACGGCCATCGTGCTGGGACTGGGGTTCGCGAACTGATGGGCGTGCTCGATCCCCTCAAGGGCTTTGGCGTCACCTTCCGCAACCTGCTGAAGACGCCCGTGACCATCGGCTACCCCGAACACAAGACCCCCGTGTACCCGCGGTTCCGGGGGCGTCACCGGCTGTGGCGGTTCGAGAACGGCCTGGAGAAGTGCGTGGGCTGCTCGCTGTGCGCCGCCGCCTGCCCAGCCGACTGCATCCGCGTGGTGGCCGAGGAGAACACGCCGGAAAACCGGGTGTCGGCCGGCGAGCGCTACGCGCGCATCTACGAGATCAACATGGCGCGCTGCATCTTCTGCGGCTACTGCGAGGTGGCGTGCCCGTTCGACGCCGTCACGCTCGAGCACTCGTATGAGCTGAGCGAGTACAGCCGCGAGGCCCTCATCTACACCAAGGACGTCCTGCTGGAGCCGGCGCCGAAGCAGCCGCCGCTGCACCCCAACGTGCCCGGCGACCCCTCCCCGGCGGCGGACGCATAGTGCCGGTGGACACCCTGACACCGGGCACGCCCATGCTGTTCATGGGCGAGGGCTTCCGCGTCCATGCGACCAGCGACACCACGGGTGGGGGCTTCCTGATCGCCGAGATCGCCTCGCGCCCCGGCGGTGGGCCACTGCACATGCACAGCCATGAGGCCGCCGAGCAGTACATGTGCCTGGACGGCGAGATCACGGTGATCACCGGGGACCGCGCCACCGTGCTGGGGCCGCTCGAGAGCACCACCATCGCGCCGTGGGCCCCGCACACCTACCGCAACCTGGGCGGGCGCCCGGCGCGCCTGCTGTGCACGCTGTCGCCCCCGCACGAGATGGAGGCCTTCCTGCGCGAGGTGTGTGACGAGGTGACCGACACCTCGGCGCCGCTGCCCCCGGTGACGGCGGAGCAGAGCGACCACGCCATGGCCGTGGCCGGGCGCCACGGCATGCGCATCCTGGACCCGTACGACCCGGCGGTGATCGGTGGGTGAGAAGGTCACCTTCGCCGTGGCGGCGATCGGCGCGCTGGGGTTCGGCACCGGCGTGGTGTTCTTCCGCGACGCCTTCCGCGCGGCCGTGAGCCTGATCGGCACCCTGCTGTCAGTGGCGCTGCTGTTCATCGTGCTGCTCGCACCCTTCGCCGCCGCGGTGCAGGTGATCGTGTACGCCGGGGCCATCGTGGTGATGTTCCTGTTCGTCATCGCCTACCTGGGCGAGCGCGGCGAGGTGACCACGCCCGACCGCCTGGACCGCTGGCAGGTGATCGGCTGGCTGGGCGTGATCGGCCTGGGCGCGTTCGGGGCCGTGGCCGTGCTGGACTCCTCATCGGCGCCGGCCGACGCCGCGCCCGCCACCACCGACGTGGGCACGCCCGCGTCGATCGGCGACGCCTTCCTGTCGGACCACCTGCTGGCCTTCGAGGTGACGTCGCTGATCCTGCTGGTGGCCGCCGTGGGCGCGGTGATCCTGGCGCGCAGCGCCGTACAGGGGGCGGGCGGACGGTGAACGTGCCCATCGAGGCATACCTGATGCTGTCGCTGGCCCTGCTCGCGCTGGGGCTGGTGGGCGTGATGCGCCGCCGCAACCCGCTGATGCTGCTGCTGAGCGTCGAGTTGATGCTGAACGCGGGCAACGTGTCGCTGATCGGCTTCTCGCGCCTGTGGGACGACCCCTCGGGCCAGGTGTTCGCCCTGGTGGTGATGGTGGTCGCCGCGGCGGAGGTGGTGATCGGCCTCGGGCTGGTGGTGGCCATCTTCCGCTCGCGCACCCGACTGGACGTGGACGAGATGTCGTCCATGAGGGGCTGAGGCCATGGCCACCGCTCTCGCGTGGATCGTGCTGGTGGTGCCGCTGATCAGCGGGATCGTGCTGGCCGGGTGGCCGGGCGAGCCGCCGCACGCGGTCACCCGCCTGCTGGGCATCGGCAGCATCCTCATCAGCTTCGCGCTCTCGGTGGCGGTGTTCATCGGCCTGCTGGGCAATGCCGCAGACGACCGGTCGTTCACCTCAAGCGCCTTCGAGTGGATCTCCATCGCCGGCACCGACGTGGACCTGTCGATCCTGGTGGACCCGCTCAGCGTGATGATGATGCTCATCATCACCGGGGTGGGATTCCTCATCCACCTGTACTCGGCCGAGTACATGGAGCACGACCGCGATTACCGCCGGTTCTTCGCGAGCATGAACCTGTTCGTGTTCTCGATGTTGCTGCTGGTGCTTGCCGGCAACTTCTTCTTCCTCATCGTCGGATGGGCGTTCGTGGGGCTGGCGTCGTACCTGCTGATCGGCTTCTGGTACGAGAGGCCCACTGCCGTGGCCGCCGCGAAGAAGGCCTTCGTGATCAACGTGATCGGCGATGTGGGCCTGGTGCTGGCGGCGTTCCTCATCCTGCGGGAACTGGGGACGCTGGACTACGGCGAGGCGTTTGCCGGGGCGTCCGGCCTGGGGGCGAATTCGGGAACCGTGCTGGCCATCTGCCTGCTGCTGTTCGTAGGCGCCGCGGCCAAGAGCGCGCAGGTGCCGCTGCACACGTGGCTACCGGATGCCATGGAGGGCCCCACCCCGGTGAGCGCCCTGATCCACGCGGCCACCATGGTGACGGCCGGCGTCTACCTGATCGTGCGCTGCCACGCGTTCTTCGACCTGTCATGGCTGGCGGGCGACATCGTGGCCGTGGTGGGTGCGATCACCCTGCTGATGGCGGCCACCGTGGCCCTGCAGCAGGTGGACATCAAGCGCGTGCTCGCGTGGTCAACGGTGAGCCAGGTGGGCTACATGATCATGGCCGTGGGGCTGGGTGCCTACGCCAGCGGAATGTTCATGCTGATGGCCCACGCCTTCTACAAGGCGGCGCTGTTCCTGGCCGCCGGCGTGGTGATCCACGCGCTGCACGACGAGCAGAGCCTGGACCGCATGGGCGGCCTGCGGAAGTACCTGCGGGTGGCCTACTTCGGCATGGGCGCGGGCTGCCTGGCCATCGCCGGCGTGCCCGGATTCGCGGGCTTCTTCGCCAAGGACGACGTGCTGGCAAGCGCCCTGAACGGGGGCGCGATCGGCGTGTTCTGCTGGGTGGTGGGCATCCTCGGCGCGTTCCTCACGGCGCTCTACATGTTCCGGCTGCTGTTCCGCGCCTTCTTCGGGCCCGAGCCCGCGGGGGGCTACCAACCGGCACCCCACCCCTCGCGGTGGTGGATGTCCGTGCCCGTGGTGGTGCTGGGGATCCTGAGCATCGTGGGCGGATGGCTGCAGTTGCCGTTCGGGTGGACCGAGATCAGCGACTGGCTCCTGCCGGTCACCGGCGAGGGGCCGGCCATCCTCGAGCCCACGCACGCCACCGAGGTGGTGACCATCATCGTGTCGGTGGTGATGGCGCTGGGTGGCATCGGCCTGGCCTGGTGGCTGTTCGGGGCCGACCCCGAGCGGCGCATCCGCCTGGCTGCCATCGCGCGCGGGCCGCGCGCCGTGATGGACGATGCCTGGCGATTCGATGAGGCCTACGACGACGTGTTCGTGGAGCCCGGGCGCGAGATGGCCGACGTGATGCTGACCCGCGTGGAGCCCGCGGGGCCGCAGGGCATCATCACCGGAACCGTGGCCTTCGTGCGCGGCGCGGCACGCCTGGTGAGGTCGTCCCAGAGCGGCATGGTGCGCGCATATGCCTTCTGGATGGTGCTGGGCATCGCACTGGCGGGCATCGTTGCCGCGCTGATCGCGGCAGGGGGCTCCTGATGCCCTGGGTGAGCCTGCTCATCCTCGTTCCGCTGGCCGCGGCCGTGGTGCTGGGCGTGCTGCCCGCGCGCGAGCGCCGGGCGGCGCGCGGCGTGGCGCTGATCGGCACGCTTGCCACGCTGGCCATCTCGATCATCGTGGTGGCGCTGTTCGACCGCGACATGGCCGTGATGCAGCAGGTGGACCACCTGGACTGGATCCCCGCGGCCGGCGTGTCATGGGACGTGGGCGTGGACGGCATCTCGATCTGGCTGGTGCTGCTGACCACCGTGATCTTCACGCTGGGCACCATCGCCGCGTGCCAGCGGCTGCCCGAGCGCCGTGGACCGGCCTTCCTCGCGCTGATCATGCTGGCCCAGGCCGCCCTGCTGGGCCTGTTCACCGCGGGCGACCTGATCCTCTTCTACGTGTTCTGGGAGTTCATGCTCATCCCGTTCGCGCTGCTCATCTGGAACTGGGGCGGGGACGACCGGCGTGGCGCGGGGATGATCTTCGTGGTCTACACGATGGCCGGATCCCTGCTGATGCTGGTGGCCATCATCGCCACCGCGCTCACCGCCATGGACGCCACGGGCGAACTGAGCTTCCTCATCCGCGACATGCAGGGCGTGGCCTTCGGCGAGGCCACCAGCACGATCCTGCTGGCCGGGTTCCTGATCGCCTTCGCCATCAAGATCCCGCTCTGGCCGTTCCACGGGTGGCTGCCGCGCGCGTACTCGCAGGCGCCGATCGTGGTGACCATCCTCCTGGCCGCCGTGATGAGCAAGGCGGGCGTGTACGGCCTGCTGCGCATCGGCGTGCCGGTGTTCCCCGAGGGCATCGGGAACCTGCTGATCCCCGTGGCCATCCTGGCGCTGATCGGGATCGTGTACGGATCGCTGCTGGCCTGGCGGGCGCCCACCATGCGCCTGCTGGTGGGCTACTCCAGCGTGGCCCACCTGGGCTTCATCGTGCTGGGCATCATCGTGATCGACCGCATGGCGGCGCAGGGTGCGGTGCTGCAGATGATCAACCACGGCATCGTGGCCGCCGCGGCGTTCGCCGTGGTCATGGTGATCAGCCGGGGAACGGGCACCGGCGACATGGACCGCCTGGGCGGGCTGGCAAAGGGCGCGCCGCGCCTGGCCGTGGCCTTCCTGTTCGTGACCATGGCTGCCCTCGCCCTGCCCGGCTCCAATGCCTTCGTGGGCGAGTTCTTCATCCTCGGCGGCGTGTTCGACCAGTACGCGTGGATGGCGGTGATCGCCATGCTGGGCGTCATCTATGCCGCGGTGTACATGCTGCGGATGTACCAGGGCACCATGAACGGGCCGGCGCGTGGCGTGACGGACGACGGGCGCGCGGCCGAGATGGGCGCGCGTGACGCGATCATCCTGGTGCCCCTGATCCTGATGATGATGTGGATCGCCCTGTGGCCCGGCAGCCTGGTGGGGGCCACCCGTGCCAGCACCGATCTGGCGCTGGCGCCGGCCCAGGTGGCCGAGGGCCGCCCGGTGGAGCAGATCGGCGTGCTGCCCGCGCGCGCGGCGATGACCCCGGCCACCGACCCCGCGGAGCGCCCGTGAACGCCGGAGCGGCACTCACCCTGTATGTGATGGCGGCCGTGACGGTGGCGGCGATCGTGCTGGCCGTGGTACCGCTGCCCGCATCGGCGCGGCGCCTGCCCGAGGCCATCGGCATGGCCGGCATCGTCGCCACCCTGGCCATCACCGTGACCCAGTGGGGCGAGCGACAGGTGGCCTTCAGCGGCGAGCTCCGCATTGACCGCTTCGGGTTGCTGATGACCTGGGTCATCATGATCGCGGCCCTCGCCACGCTGCTGCTGGGATGGGGCGAGCCCGCCGCCGCCGGGCGCCGGAGGGAGTTCACCGGGCTGGTGCTTGCGGCCGCCACCGGGATGATGCTGACCGTGATGAGCGGCGACCTCATCACCCTGTTCATCGGCATCGAACTGCTGTCGGTGTCGCTGTACATCCTGTGCGCCATGGAGGTGGCCCGCGAGAGGTCACTGGAGAGCGGGCTGAAGTACCTGATCACCGGCTCCATCGGCACCGCGCTGCTGGTCTACGGCTTCGCCCTGCTGTACGGCGTGACCGGCACGACCTCGCTCGCAGGGATCGCGGCACGCCTCGACTCGGTGGGCGGGCTGGCATCGGACCCCCTCCTGATCGCGGCGATCGTGCTGATCGTGGTGGCCCTGGGCTTCAAGGCGAGCGCCGTGCCCTTCCACATGTGGACACCCGACGTGTACGAGGGTGCGCCCACGCCGGTGACGGCCTTCATGGGCACCGGCACGAAGGCCGCCGCGATGGGCGCGTTCCTGCTGCTGTTCACCGGGGCCACCTCGCAGGCATCCGGCGACTGGCGCGGCCTGATCGGCGCGCTCGCGGTTGCCACGATGGTCGTGGGCAACGTGGGCGCGCTGCTGCAGGACAACGTCAAGCGCATGCTGGCGTGGTCGAGCATCGCCCAGGCGGGATACCTGCTGATCGGGGTGGCCGTTGGCACCACCGCGGGCGCCGAGGCGCTCATCTACTACCTGTTCGCCTACGTGGCGATGACCCTGGCGGCGTTCGCCATCGTCATCCTGCGCGAGCGCGAGGTGGAGGACGGCGACCAGCTGGCGGCCATGGCCGGGTACGGACGTGCGCGCCCGTGGGCCGGGGTGGTGATGACCCTCGCGATGGTGTCGCTGGCCGGGTTCCCGCCCTTCGCCGGGTTCGTGGGGAAGTTCCTGCTGTTCGGATCAGCCGTGGACGCCGGAATGGCGTGGCTGGCGATCGTGGGGGCCGTGGCCAGCGTGATCAGCGTGGTCTACTACCTGCGGGTGGTGATCGTGATGTGGGGAACGCCCGCCGATGGCCGCAGCAACGAGCGGCGCCTGCGCGTGCCGCCTTCCGTGGCCACGGTGGCCGTGGCCGGCGCGGTCGCCATCGTCGCGCTGGCCATCGCGGCGCAGCCCATGCTGGACCTGTGCGCGGACGCCGCCCGCGCGCTGATCATCCCCTAGGCACGCCGGCCGAGGACAGTCCCTACGGGGCGACCCCGCGCAGGAAGATGTCCACGAACGCCGCGTTCTGCTTGGGCGTGATACGGCGCCCACGCATGGTGCTGGTGGACAGGATGGGACCGATGACCGATTCCACCGCCACCGCGGAGTCGATTCCCGGGCGCATCTCGCCGCGGTCGATGCCGCGCTGCAGCACGGCCACGATGACCCGCGTCCAGGGCGCCAGGATGTCGTTCATCCACAGCGCGTGGAGGCCGGGATAACGCGGCATCTCACCCACGACGGCGGCGAGCAGCTTCCCCGGAACGCCGTTGAGATTGATGCTCACCACACGGGTGATGGCGAGGAGGTCGTCGCGCAGGTTGCCGGTGTCCGGCTCGGCGATGGGCTCCCACACCTCGGCCAGGGCCGACACCACCAGCGACTGCTTGTCGGGCCACCGCAGGTAGATGGTGCCCTTGCCGACGCCGGCCGACTCGGCCACCGCGGCGATGGTGAGCCGCCCGAAGCCACGCTCCAGCAGCAGCGCCCGGGTGGCGCCGAGCACGACGCCCTCCACGCGCGGGTCGCGGGGACGGCCGCGCGGGCGCCGGATGGGGGGCTCCGGCATCTCGATGGGAGTGGTGATCATGGTCAACCTGCTCCGTATTCCGTTGTGAGTCTGATGATGGGGGAACTGGCCCACGGAATTTACACCCGCGCGGGCCGGGTGGCATCACCCGGATGATGAGGTTGACATCCACACCCGGGCGGCGATGACGACCATCAGCAGGGCGAACACCACCTTCAGCGCCAGTTCGGGCAGGTAGTGAGCGGCAATGGCCGCGGCGATGGCCGCCGGTATCGCCCCAATGCCCACGAACACCGCGGCCCTGAGGTGCACCTCACCACTGCGCCGCTGCAGGAACGTGGCGAGCAGCGCCACCGGGATGATGGCGAGCAGCGACGTGCCCTCGGCGGTCACCTGCGGCAGCCCAAGCGCGAGGGTGAGCGCCGGCACGAAGAGGATGCCCCCTCCCACGCCGGTAAGGGCCGCCACCACGCCGGCGACCACGCCCACGAGTGCGGCGATGACGTAGGGGGTCAGTGCGCCACCACCAGGGCGATGGCGGAGGCCAGCAGGAGCACGGCGAACGCACGGGCGATGACCTGCGTGGACACCCGCGCGCGCAGGCGCACGCCGATGAGGGTTCCGAACAGGGCCGGGATGCCCACGACCAGGGCGAGCAGCCAGTCGACGTTGCCGAGCGCGGCGTAGCTGGCCACCCCCCACACCGCGATGATGGCGATGGAGGCCAGCGAGGTGGCCGTGGCGTGGCGGGCGTCCATCCAGGCAAGGGCCATCAGCAGGGGGACGATGACCGCGCCGCCGCCCACGCCCAGGAGGCCCGAGAACGCCCCGCCTGCAAGGCCCACCACGAGCAGGCGGGCCACCGGGAGCGGCGCGCCGCCCGTGTTAGCGTGACCGGGCGTGGTGGCTCCCCTCGATGCACAGGTGCTCGGCATTGCCGCTGCCGCGCGCGGGGATGCCGCGCGCACCGGGCTGCTGTTCGACATCGATGGTGTACTGGCACCGATCGTGCCGAACGCCGGGGATGCCCGCGTGCCCGGCGAGGCCCTCGACCTGCTGTCCGCACTGACCGGCGACTACCTGCTGGTGGGTGCCATCAGCGGGCGGGCAATGGCGGACGTGGAGCGGATGGTGCCGGTCCCGGGAATCGCGCGGGGAGGGAACCATGGGCTGGAGGTGGCGGCGGCGGGGCACGACCCCCACATGGTGCCCGAGGCCGCGGCGCCCGTGGCCCACCTGCGCGCGTTCGTGGAAGCCCTGGACCGGGACGCCCTCCGCGCACGGGGCGCGTGGGTGGAGGACAAGGGGGCGTCGGTGAGCCTGCACTACCGCGAGGCGCGCGACCCGCGCGCCACCGGGGAGTGGCTGCGGGCGCAGGTCCGCCCCGCCGCCGTGGCGCACGGGCTCCGGACACGCGACGGGAAGATGATCCTCGAGCTGCTCCCCGACGTGGACGTGGACAAGGGCACGGCACTCCGGGCCATCGCGCGGGAATCCGGCGCGCGGCGGATCCTCTACGTGGGGGACGACCACACCGATGCCGACGCGTGGCGGGAGATGCGACGCATGACGGCGCAGGGGGAACTGGACGGCGCCTGGTGCATGGTGGCCGACGGCCCGGAGGTGGACCCCTCCGTCCGGGGCGCGGCCGACGCCGCCGTGCCGGGAACCGAGGGGGTCCTGGCGCTGATGCGCCGCCTGGCGGACTGAGGCGCCGCCCCCCCGGATGGCCGCACGTGGCGCGGGGTTTCGACCCACCTATCCGGTCAGGGTGACGCTTGTGACGAATGCTATGTTGCGGCCGCATCGGACGGGCCATGGGGGGCATGCGGGTACTCGGCACACGGAGCGGGCTGGTCACGGTGATCGTGACGGGGATCGTCGCGCTCGGACTCGCCGCCGCCTTCCTGGTGGTGGAGTGGACCACCCGACCCGTGGTGGACCCGCTGCAGCCCCGCGCGGGGGGCGCGATCAACCCGGGCACGCTGCCGATCGTGGTCGGCACCACCTCGGGCGCGATGTCCGACCTGCGGGTGACGCTGGACGGCACCGACATCACCGGCTCGGTGGGGGGCGCCGGCGATGGGCTGGTCATCAACGCCCCGAACCTGGCCGATGGCCGTCACGTGATGTCGGTGTCCTACTCGGCGGGCAACCTCTTCGCGCGCGGGGCGTCCGCCGAGTGGGAGTTCACCGTGGACACCACCCCACCCGAGCTGGCGGTGGACAAGCCGGCGCTCGGGGGCAGCACCACGCATGATGTGGTGTTCGCCGGAACCACCGAGCAGGGCAGCATCGTGGCGATCACCTGGAAGGGCGGCGAGGTGGCGACCCGGGCGGACGGCACCGACGGGGCATGGTCGGCCACGGCGCGGCTGCCGGAGGGCCGGAGCACCGTGACCGTCACGGCGACGGACCCCGCGGGCAACACGACCACGAAGAAGAAGCGCGTGATCGTGGATACCAAGGTGCCCACGCTGTCGCTGTCCGGCACGAAGCAGCTGATCAAGCTGACGACCACGGCCGAGCCGATCATCTACGGGCGCGTGGGAGGCGACAAGCCACGCGACCTGCTCTTCGGCGCGAAGATCAACGGGCGGCAGATCCCCGTGCTGCGCGGCCGCGATGCCGTGGGCGGCAAGAAGGCCACGGCTGATGTGCCCGCCTCGGGCGGCAACCCGCCCAGCCTCACGATCAACGGCAACACATTCGCCCTGTTCCCGGGCAAGCTGGCCGAGGGCGAGAACACGATCTCGGTGTGGGTGCGCGACCGGGGCGGCAACGTGGCCCGCAAGGAGTTCACCTCGTTCGTGGACACCTCATCCGAGTTCGGTGCGTCCCAGTTGATGAAGGGGGCGATCGGCGCGGATGTGACGCAGCTCCAGGAGCGGCTGGGCCAGGCCGGCGTGTGGAAGGGCGGCTCCACCGGGAAGTACGACGCCAAGACGGTGACCGCGGTCGAGAAGTACCAGAAGAAGCACAAGCTGCCCATGAACGGCAGGGTGGACGCGCGCACCCTGCGGGCGCTGGTGGGGAAGATCCAGGTGAATCTCTCTGCGCGCACCCTCACGCTGTACCGCGATGGGAAGAAGAAGAAGACCTACCGCGTGGCCGTGGGCACCACGCAGTACCCCACCCCCACCGGCACCTACAAGATCGTGACGAAGGAGAAGAACCCCACGTGGAAGCCGCCCGACTCCCCGTGGGCCGAGGGGCTCGGGCCGATCCCGCCCGGTGAGGGCAACCCGCTGGGCACCCGCTGGATCGGCACCTCGGCGCCCGCGATCGGCATCCATGGCACTTACGCCGACTACTCCATCGGCAGCGCAGCCAGCCACGGCTGCCTGCGCATGCACATCCCCGAGGTGGAGGAGCGCTACGAGCACGTGGCCGTGGGAATGCCCGTGGATATCAACCCCTGACCCAGGCCCCGGGCGTGCCGGCGCTGGATGACTCCGGCTTCACCGC
>JAUROO010000075.1 GCA_030829765.1 Miltoncostaeales bacterium
GCCGAGGCTCCGCATGCCAGGTCGGCCCGTGCCACCAGCGCCGTGGAGTTGGCGCTGGGCCCAGTGCCCGGATAGGCACTCCAGCCCCCTCCGGATCGCTGGCGGGCAATCCACTGCCGTGCGGTACGGATCGGTGCCGCGGTGCATCGCTGCCCGGCTGCCCGCAGAGCCACCACGGCGATGGCGGTGCTGTCGATGTCCGGGCCCTCGGTCGTGGTGAGGCCGAGGTTCCATCCGGGGCCCGAGCGAAGGCCGAGCAGCGTGCGCGCGGCGGTCGCCGGCACCCGGCCGGTGGCTGCGCGCAGCGCCAGCATCGAAAGCGCCTGGTCGAATGCAGTGGACCCGTACCTGCCCGGCGACGGGCTATCGCGCCGGATGCGCGCCAGGTAGTTCACGCCGCCGAGCCGCGAGGGGTTGGCGCCTGCGGCCACGGTACCGATCACCACCTTGGCGGCCTCGCCGGCCCCGGTGGCGTACGCGGGCGCCGATCGCGAAAGCGCGCGCAGGCGCGGGCGAAGAGCCGCCGGACGCTTCCCGGTAAGGCGCATGGCCACCATCACGTCTGCCTGCTGGCCCGCGGGTATCGACGATGGCGGCTCGGTGGCCAGCCACGCGGTAGCCCGCGTGGCCGCCGCACGATCGGCGGTGCCGACAGCCGCTGCCGACCCGGCGCCGGCGAGCGCCACCGCACCCACCAGGCTTGCCGCGATGAAGGCACGGGCCCGCGGCATCAGCCGCGGGCCCGGGTAGCGCAGCGCACCACGGCCGGTCGCGCCGATGCCGGCGTGACCGTCGTGAGGGCGTAGCCATGGCGGCGCACCGTCACGGCCGTGGCGTCCAGGTCGCAGCGCGCGATGTGGCGCCGGAAGGCCCCGGTGCGCGCACGCGTGGCGGCGGTGTTGCGCGGGCCGCCTGAGGTCACGCCCATCAGCGCCTCATCGCGCTTCATCGGCACGACGTACGGGGTGCCCGACAGCCACGCTGCCTGCCACGAGTTGCCCGCCGGCAGTGCCAGGGTGGTGTCGCCCTCCCGCGCCCGCTGGTTGAGGTACGCGGCCAGATGCGAGGCCACCTTCCCCATGGCACGCCGCATCTCGCCGGTGGTGAGATCGGCCCCGCTCAGCATCTGGCGGCGGATTGCCACCGGGGCGGATCCGGACTCGGGCAGCGGAACCTCGGCGCGCAGCGACACCGTGCGCCCCGCGGTGCGGAAGGTGAGGGGCACCCGCACATCTCCCGTGTCCTGCGCGGCCGCCTGCCCGGTGTCGTCCGGCATTGTGGCCTTTGGCAGCGGTGGCAGGTCGCACGCGGTCGGGTCCGCGGCAGGGTGCGCGCACACCCGCGCAGAGTCGCGCACCGCTCCCGTGCGGGTGGCCACCACGTCCGCCGGCCCCGATCCGCCGGCGGTCAGCGTGGCCGTGCCATCCGCCGCGGTCGCGACCGTGGCACCCCGGTAGGCCACGGTGGCGCCTGCGGCCGGCGTGCGGGTGCCCGCGTTGTCATACGAGTCCACACGCACGGTGAAGGACTGCCCGGCGGGCAGCGGCCGCGTCGGCCCCACTACATCCAGTTCCGCCAGCGCCATGTCGTAGTTGCCGTCGAGGGGTGACAGCACCCACAGCACCTCGTCGCCGTCGGCGAGCTCCAGCGAGCCCGCTCCCACCGCCGACAGGCGATGGTTGCTCTTCAGGAACCACGCGGGGCCGGCGTTCCAGTCGCTGGGGTCGCCACCGATGGAGTCGAGGGCGAAGCCCCACTGCCCCCAGTCGGTGAAGCCGAAGCCGATGCTATGCAGGCGCGAGGCGTTGCCCAACTGGGCGGCCGCCGTGCGTCCACCCACCGACATCACGTCGCCGTCGGCGGTGTCGCGGATGGTCAGGCTGGTTCCGGCGGCCGGCAGCACGTATGCGGTCTCGGGCAGCACGATACGGCTGGTGCCCTCGATGCGGATGGTGGCCTCGGCGCCCAGGCCGGACGCCGGGATGGCGAACAGGACCGCGAATGCGGTCGCGCACGTCGCACGGGTGATGGACGTCACTGATCCCTCTTTCCTCGGAGGTGATTCGTTGTGACGGAGCGGCGGCTGGTCTCCTGGCTTCCCGGTCGAACGCGAGTCGGATCACCTTCCCGGGGCGAGTGCCCCAGTGGCCGGCCGAAGCCTGATCCACTCACTTCCGGGTGACAGTGGCGGGACCGCGCCGGATTCGCACCGGCTTCCCACTTAGCGCCCCGGGGGGCGACCGTCGTCCGATGGCGACACCCTAGGGCACGGGCGCGGATGGCGTCGCCCCCCGGATGGCGGGGGTGAGAACGCTGCGGGCGTCGCCTGCCGTGCCATGACTTTCCTGACGATGTCTGCACGGTAGCCTCGGGGTAACGACGAGGGGGAGCCGTGGCCACCACTGTGCCCATGCGCGTTGACATCGAGCGCCTCAAGGCGGACGTGCTCGCGCTGGGCGAGATCGGGCGGGACCCGGACGACCGGGGCATCTACCGCATGGCCTTCACCGAGGCCGACATGCGCGGGCGGCGCTGGCTCATGGATCGCGCGGCCGCCGCGGGGCTGGCGGTGTCGATGGATGGCGCCGGCAACGTGCACGCCCGCCTGGGGCGGGCGGATGGACCGGCCGTGGTGATCGGCTCCCACACCGACACGGTGCCGCGGGCGGGCATGCTGGACGGCGCGCTGGGCGTGCTGTGCGGGCTGGAATGCCTGAGGGTGCTCGCGGAGACGGGCATCACGCCCGCGACGGCGATCGAGCTCATCTCTTTCAGCGATGAGGAGGGCCGGTTCGGCGGCATGCTGGGGTCGGAGGCGGTGTGCGGTTTCCTCACTCCGGAGTCGGTCCATCTGGTGGTGCAGGACGGGGTGCCGCTGGCGGCTGAGATGCGCGCACGTGGGCTGGATCCTATGGGGTTGCTGGATGCCCGCCGCCCCGCACGCGACATCGATGCCTACTTCGAACTGCACATCGAGCAGGGGCCCGTGCTGTCCCGGGCGGGTGTGCCGGTGGGAGTGGTGGATCAGATCACCGGCCTGTTCAAGTGGGCGGTGCGCCTGCGGGGGGCGGCCAC
>JAUROO010000076.1 GCA_030829765.1 Miltoncostaeales bacterium
AGCGGTGAGTACGCGGAGTGGTATGCGCGCAACTATGCATCGCGCTGACCCCGCCGGCTAGCGGATGCGCAGCCGCACCGGGTAGGTGGAGTAGTACCGCATGCCCGTGGTGACGTCCCGGATGTCGGCGTAGATGGTGAACACCTCGCCGGGCCGGTGGGCGTGGCGGTGCACTACGGCATAGCCACCGCATCGTCCCCGCATGGTGCGCGATCGCGCCCCACTGAAGTGCCATCCGTACGATCCGTGAGCCGACTTGAAGCGCGTCACCACGCGGTGCCCGATGCCGCCGGACTGGCACCAGCGCATCATCAGCCGGGTCCACCTGGTGCCCGGTACCTGGCGTGCGGTGATGGAGGTGACCTCGGGAAGGCTCACGCGTGGATCACCGCCGGCGCGCACGTAGTCGATCCAGGTGCTGTAAGTGCCCACGTGCGTGTAGGCGGTGGGCGAGGAGTTGTCGCACCCCTCGGGACCGAACGACACCAGGCCGATGAGGATGCCCGCGTTCTCGAGGGGCCCGCCTGAGTCACCCCAGCACGCGGCGGCCTCGCTGGTGAAGGGCATGGTCCCGCAGATCGTTCCCCATGGAGCGCCGATCGCCTTGCACTGCGCAGGCGTGGATACCGAGATGCGCCCGGTCAGGAGGCCGTCGCTCCCCCCCGGTGCAGCCTCGGTGGCGCCCCATCCCGACACCCAGCCGGATCCGGCATAGGAGGCCCGTGGGCCCCGCTGGTAGCGCTCCACGGCCGGGTGGATGGTGGGCGGAACCGGCCGGGCGAGGTGCACCAGGGCGATGTCGTGTCCCCACCGCCGGGCGTCGTACAACGGGTACTGGGCGATCGCATCCACCACGTAACGGTCCGCCGGCCCCATGGCCGAGAGGGCCGTGCGCCCTGCCGCCATGCCGATCTGTCCCGGCAGCATGCCGTCGGTGCAATGGGCGGCCGTGAGCACCCACTGCGGGTCGACCAGCGTGCCGGTGCAGAACTGCCCCGCGCGCCCGTCGTCGCGTCCGACTTCGAGCAGGGCGACCACGTGATCGCCCGTCTCCGGGTCGGCGGGACCGCCGCCCACCACCGCCGCCGCGGAGCCGCAGGCCCACAGCGCGAGTACGGCCACTAATGCCGCGATGATGCGGATCACGCGATCGACGGTATCAGCGGCTCAGCCAGTAAAGGGCGAATCCGGGCGCGGGTCGCCGCCGCGCGTGGCCCGCAGCGACCAGACGATCGACGCCGCGAGGGCGCCCACGATCACCCCGAGGGACAGCCACACGGGCAACTTCCCCACGGGGGTCTCGGACAGGATCAGCTTGGCGCCGGCGAAGGCCAGGAGGAATGCCAGGCCGTAGTGCAGGTACACGAACCGGCGGAGCAGCCCCGCAAGGCAGAAGTACAGGGCGCGCAGGCCCAGCACCGCCATCGCAATCGACGCCCACACGATGAAGGTGTCGGTGGTGATTGCCAGCACGGCCGCCACGGAGTCCACGGCGAAGATGAGATCGCTCGATTCGATCGCGATCAGGGCCACGAGCAGCATGGTCGCGGCACGGCGGCCGTTGATGCGCGTGAGGAACCGGTTGCCGTCATACCCCGGCGCGATCGGGATGATGCGCGCGAGCAGTCGCACCATCACATTGCCCCCGGGGTCTGCGTCGCCCTCGTGCCGGAAGGCCATCCGCCACCCGGTGACGATCAGGAACGCCCCGAGTACATAGGCGGTCCAGAATAATGCCGTGAGAAGGCTTGCTCCCACGAAGATGAAGACGAGCCGCATGCCGAGGGCACCGATGACCCCCCAGAACAGCACGCGGTGCTGGTAGCGGTCGGGCACCGCGAAGAAGCCGAAGATGAGGGCGAAGATGAAGACGTTGTCCACGGACAGCGCCTTCTCGATGAGGTACGCGGAGTAGTAGGTGAGCGCTGCATCGCCGCCCTTCCATGCCAGCAGCACCAGCCCGAACCCCAGGCCCGCGGCGATCCACACCCCGCTCCAGGCAAGCGCCTCGCGGAACGACACCACGTGATCGTCGCGGTGCAGGAAGAGGTCGATGCCGAGCATCACCACGATCCCGCCCGCAAGCGCAACCCATGCCCACAGGGGTGCCGCCACGCCAATGGCCTCGTTCACCACGCCCGCTCCTCCGCCCGATCAGATCTCATCGAGCCGAGGTCTCCCCCACCCGTGGCGGGCGGCGCGGCCGGGACCCCGGAGGGTCCGTAATGACGACCTGCGCCGGTCGGGGTACTCCCCTTGGCTGCGGAAACCCTACTGGTTCCCGAGCAGTTCCTCCTCGGGCACGTCACGCCAGACGCGCGCGGGCAGGCCCGCCACCAGCTTGCCAGCGGGGATGTCCTTGGTCACGAGCGCGCCGGCGGCCACGAAGGCCTCCTCGCCGATCTCGATGCCCGGCAGGATCACCACGCCACCGCCGATGCGCGCGGCGCGGCGGATGGTGGCGCCGCGCAGCAGCCCGTGCCGTGCCTCGGTCCGGCCCATGAAGTTGTCGTTGGTGGTGGTGACGCAGGGCGCGATGAACACGTCGTCCTCGAGCGTGGACAGGCGCGTGATGTACGAGTTGCTCTGTATCGAGCACCGTGCGCCGATGTCCACCTGGTTCTCGATGCACACGCCGCGTCCCACGCCGCAGTCCTCCCCGATGGTCACGTTCTCGCGCACGAATGCCTGATCACCGATGACCGTCCCCGCGCCGATGGAGGTGCCGGCGAAGATCACGGCACCCGAGCACACGGTGACGCCCGCGCCCAGCACCAGGCCCGGGAGCTCCTTGGCCTTCGCCGTCGAGCGACGGGCGAGCTTCGGGGTCTTCCCCAGCACCACGTTGTCCTGGATCACGCATCCCGCGCCGATGACGGTGCCGGCGTGCACCACCACGTTGGCGCCGATGTCGGCGTCGTCCGCGATCTTCACGCCCTCGCCCACCACAAGGTTCTCGCGGCTCATCGGGATGCCCCTTCCAGGGTCACGGGCCGGCCGTTCTCGGCCAGCGACCTGTCCATTGCCTCGAGCACCTCGACGGTGGCCAGGCCCGCCCGGGCGTCGGCGACCGGCGCCGTGCCCGTGCGGATGCAGTCGAGGAAGTGCTGGCACACCAGTCGCAGGGGCTCGGCCGCATCGATCTTCGGGCTGAAGATGTCGCCGGAGCGCACCTGGATGTACTCGCCGTACTCACCGGTGCGCGGCACCGGGCCCTTGTCGTACACGGTGATCTTGCGCTCGCTCTCCATGTCGTCGAACACCACCATGCGCTCGGAGCCGATGACGGTCATGCGGCGCATCTTGTGCGGGTCGAGCCACGAGAGGTGCAGGTGGCCGGTGATGCCGCTCTCGAACAGGATGCGGCCGAACACCACGTCCTCCACGCCGTCCTGCAGGTAGCAGGCCCCGGTGGCGGACACCTCCACGGCGCGCTCACCCACCAGGTGGAGCATCACGCTGATGTCGTGCGGTCCCAGGCTCCACAGGGCGTTCTCGTCCTTGCGCACGATCCCCAGGTTCAGGCGGTTGCCATACAGGTAGAAGACCTCGCCGAGGTGGCCCGAGTCCACGAGCTCCTTCACCTTCGTCACCCCGGGGTGAAGGACGAGGAGGTGGTCGACCATGCAGGTGACGCCCGCCGTCTCGGCGGCATCGGCCACCTCGCGCGCGTCCGCGGCGGTGAGTGCAAGCGGCTTCTCCACGAACACATGCTTTCCGGCCGCGATCGCGCGGAGCGCGAGTGCTGCGTGGGTGGGCACGGGCGTCGCGATGACCACGGCATCGGTGCCCGGGTCGGAGAGCACCTCGTCCAGGTCGGTCGTGAAGCGCGTGCGGGGGAATGCGCCGCGGTGGCGCTCGAGCAGCGCCTCGTCCAGGTCGCACGCCCACCGGAGTTCCGACCCCTCGATGCGGTCGAAGTTCCGCGCGAGGTTCGGGCCCCAGTAGGACATCCCCACCACGGCCACCTGAAGCGGCGCTACAGAGTCCACACGTTCTCCCCTCGCGGAACGGCGTTGCGGAAGTCCACCACGAGCCGGCTGGCATCGGCGACGCGCTGCCAGTCGATGCCCGAGTGGGCGGTCACCACCACCACCGCATCCGCCGCGGCCAGCGCGTCGTCGTCCAGGGGCACGCTGGCCATCGCGTGGTCGAGGCCATGCCCGGGCTCGAGCCGCGGTACGTGCGGGTCGTGGTAGCTCACCTCGGCGCCGCGCTCGTGCAGCAGCGAGATCACCTTGAGGGCCGGGCTCTCGCGCATGTCGTTGACGTCGGCCTTGTAGGCCACGCCGATCACCAGCACGCGTGAGCCCTTCAGTGACTTCTCGTGCTCGTTCAGCGCCCGCGCGAGCTTCGCCACGCAGAAGTAGGGCATCTGCGAGTTGATCTTCCCCGCCAACTCGATGAACTCGGTGTGGAAGTCGTACTCGCGGGCCTTCCACGTGAGGTAGAAGGGGTCGATCGGGATGCAGTGCCCGCCGAGGCCCGGCCCGGGGCGGAAGGGCATGTAGCCGAAGGGCTTCGTGGCCGCGGCGTCGATGACCTCCCACACGTCCACGCCCATGCGGTCGCAGAGGATCGCCGTCTCGTTGACCAGGGCGATGTTCACGCTGCGAAACACGTTCTCGAGGATCTTGGTCATCTCGGCCACCTCGGGGGTGGACACCGGTACGAGGCTGTCGAAGGCCTGCCCGTACACCTGCATCACGCGCTCGGTGCACGCCGGCGTGAGGCCGCCCACCACCTTCGGCGTGGACCGGGTGGTCCAGTCCTCGCGGCCGGGATCCACGCGTTCGGGACTGAAGGCCAGGTGGAAGTCGCGACCCGCCGCGAGCCCGTAGCCCTCCAGGATCGGCGCAAGTTCCTCGCGTGTGGTGCCCGGGTACGTCGTGCTCTCCAGCACCACCAGCTGGCCCTTCTGCAGCCGGGGCGCGATGTCCCGGGCGGCGCCGAGCACGGCGCCCAGGTCGGGCTCGCGGTGCTCATCCAGCGGGGTGGGGAGGCAGATGATGATGGCCTCGAGCCCCGGCAGCTCATCCAGGTCGGTGGCGGCGCGGATCAGGCCCTGCTCCACCAAGGGCGCCAGCCGCCCCGAGGGGACGTCCTCGATGTGGGAGGTTCCTGCGTTGATCGCGGCCACCTTCGCGTCCACGACGTCGAGTCCCAGCACCGGGACACCGGCCTCGGCGAACACGACGGCCAGCGGCAGGCCCACATAGCCGATGCCGATGACGCCGACGCGCGGGGTTGGGGGGCTCACAGGGCCCTCCCGGGGATGTTCATTCTCGGCACAGGCAGCGGCGGTATCGTAGTCACTATGGCCGATGCGGCGCTGGCGGGGCTCCCCCGCATCGTGCGTGCCGACGACGAGATCCGCTGGCGGGGGCAGGTGCTGACCTCGCTGGGGCTCGCCTCGCTCGCGTTCTGGATCATCCTGTGGCTGGTCGAGGGCCCTGTGGAGCCGCTCGCCGCCGGCAGCGTGTTCGCAGCGGCGTTGGTGCTGGCGCTGGTCCTCGGCACCATCACCAGCCGCCGCCGGGTGGCGCACGGGATGCTCACCCTGCGCCCGCCCCGCTCGATGGTGCACGAGACCATGGCCGATGCGCGGGAGCGCCGCGCGCGCGCCGCGACCGTCATGTTCCTCGGCGTGGGCATTTTGCTGCTGCTTGACACGTTGGTGAGTCAGATCGGGGCCACGGCAGCGCTGGTCGCCGGCGCCGCCATCGGCATGGGCGTTGTCGACCGCCTCGAGGCGCGGCGCTGGCAGCGCGCCGAGGACGAGCGCGACTCGCGAATCTTCCTGCTGCTCCGTCCCAACGCGCTCATCGCGCGCATGGGCGTGCAGGATGCCTATGAGCTGCCGCGCGCGCGCTCCGGGGACGACGACGCGCCATCGCCGGGTATGTTCATCTAGCCGAGTTCCTGCTCCACGGCGCGCGCGATGGCCTCCGCCGCGTGCCCGTCGCCGTAGTACGGCGGCCGCTCCGCCGGCATCGACAGGTCGGCCAGCGCCGCGCCCACCCGCGCGGCATCCATGCCGGTGAGGGCATTGAAGCCACCGTTCACGGTCTCGACCCACTCGGTGGTGTCGCGCAGGGTGATGCAGGGGATGCCGTGGAAGTAGGCCTCCTTCTGCACCCCGCCGGAATCGGTTACCACCGCGCGGGCGTTCATCAGGAGATTCGTGAAGTCCAGGTACCCAACCGGCGGCGCCAGCACGAGGCCCGGTACCTGCGCAAGGGCATCCCAGCGTCCCGCGGGCTGGAGCTTGGCGCGCGTGCGCGGATGCACCGGGAACACCGCCGGCTGGCCGAGCGAGGAGAGCACGTCGACCATGGTGTCGAGCGCCTCCGCGGTGTCGGTGGCCGCTGCCCGGTGGACCGTGACCAGCAGGTAGCCGCCGGGCTCCAGCCCCAGGGCGGTCGGCCCGGGCCGCGCCGCGGCGAGCGGCGCGAACATGCGGCTGGCATCGAACATGACATCACCCACCAGGTGCACGCCCCGCGTGATGCCCTCGGCCGCCAGGTTGTCCACCGCCTGCCGGGTGGGGCACAGCAGCACATCGGAAAGGTGGTCGGTGACCACCCGGTTCTGCTCCTCGGGCATGGACCGGTCGAACGAGCGCAGCCCCGCCTCGACGTGGGCGAGGGGGATGCCGCTCTTCGCCGCGGTCAGCGCCCCGGCGAGGGTGGTAGTGGTGTCGCCGTACACCAGCACGGCATCGGGCCGCTCGTCGTGCAGCACGTGCTCGAACCGCTCCATCATGATCGCCAGTTGTCGCACGGGCGTTCCCGGGCCCACGTCCAGCGCATGATCGGGGCTGGGAATGCCGAGCTCGTCGAAGAACAGGTCGGCGAGCTCCGGGTCGTAGTGCTGGCCGGAGTGCACCAGCACCTCATCGCCCAGCGTCCGGAGCGCCGCGCACAGCGGGGCAGCCTTCACGAATTGCGGCCGGTTACCGACCAGGGACACGATGCGCACGAGGACTCCTAGAGGCCGGCGAATCCGATGGTGGCGAGCCGCTGGGTGATGCGCTCGAGGTTGCCGGTCAACACCATGATGCCGATCACCACCATCAGCGCGCCGCCGATCGCATTCACCGCGTACCAGCGGTCACGCAGCCATTTCGACGCCGAGAGCGTCTGCGTCATGAAGATCCCCGCGAGCAGGAATGGGATGCCCAGCCCGAGGGAGTACACGAACAGCAGGAGGGCCCCCGCGACGGGTGATCCGGTGGGCGCCGCGTAGGTGAGGATGCTGCCGAGGATCGGGCCGATGCAGGGTGTCCACCCGGCGGCGAACGCCGCGCCCACCAGTCCCGCACCCACCAGCGTCTCGGGACGACGAGACAGCCGCACGTGGCGGTCGGACTGCAGCCAGCCCGTGCGGGGCAGCAGCACCATCGCGATGCCGAACACCACCAGGATGATCCCCGCCACGAGGTTCAGCACCTCGCGGTCACGTGCGAGCGAGCGCCCGATCAGCCCGGCACTGGCGCCGAACAGCGCGAACATGACGGCGAACCCCAGCACAAAGGCCGCAGTGGGCCGCAGCACGCCCTTCCAGCGCTGCTCCACCTGGTCCGCGGGCACGCCCGAGATGAACGACAGGTACCCGGGCACGAGCGCCAGCACGCACGGTGATGCGAACGACACGAAGCCCGCGGCAAAGGCCACGGCAAGGGAGACGACGGAGATCTGGTCCACTGGGGCCATCGTATCCCCGCGCGGGAGGCGTGCCGGTGGGTCGTCGCCCGCGCGGGGACCTGTGTCAGGCCGTGGCGGGCGGCTTCGTCTTGACCCAGCTGTAGACGATGCTCGCGCCCAGCACCAGCACGATCACGGCGAGCGAGAGCCAGATCGGCGGATGCCAGAAGTCCTTCACGATCATCTTCGCCCCCACGAACGCCAGCACGATGGCCAGTCCGTACGACAGGTATGGGAAGCGGTCCACGAGGCCCTCCAGCACGAAGAACAACGACCTCAGGCCCATCAGGGCGAACGCGTTCACGGCGAATACCAGGAATGGCTCGCGGGTCACCCCGAAGGCAGCGGGAATCGAGTCGAGCGCGAACACGATGTCCGTGCCGGCCAGCATCACCAGCACCACCGTGAGGGTGGTGTACATCCACTTGCCATCCACGCGGATGCGGAACTTCCGGCCCTCGTAGGTACCGGTGAGCGGAAGGCGGGCCTTGAGGAAGCGCAGGATCGCCGACTTCTCGGGATCGGCGGGCGCGTCGGCGTGGCGCAGCAGCTTCCATGCCGTGTACAGGAGGAACGCACCGAACAGGTAGAGCACCCATTCGGCCCGCGCGATCAGCACGCCGCCCACGAGGATGGCGATCAGGCGCAGGCCGAGGGCGATCAGGATTCCCAGCGTCAGCACCCGCAGCTTGGCCGCGGGCGGGACGGCGAAGAAGCCGAACAGAACGATGAACACGAATACGTTGTCCATCGATAGCGAGTACTCGAGCAGGAACCCCGAGAGGTACTCGGTGGCGTAGCGGGCGTCGAAGGCGAGTCCGACGACGACGGCGAATGACAGGCCGAGGGTCAGCCATACGCCGGTCCAGGCCAGTGCCGCGCGCAGGCCCATCTCGCGATCGCCCCGCGATATGAAGAGCAGGTCGACGGTGATGACCACCACCGTGCCGAGCACGAGGGCGATCCATGCCCACAGTTGGACGTCCACGAGGCGGCAGTGTGGACGATGACCGGCGGGCGCGCCCGCCGGTCGGTCAGGCGGTCATCGCCTGCGGGCTAGCGTCGGCTCCGCGTCGTGGCAACGGTGCGCACCTTGCCCGGCATGCGCTCCCACTTCACATGCCGCACGCCCCACGCGTACACCGATCGGTAGCCGAGCGCGCGCACCACCCCGATGTTCAGGTCGAACTTGCGCCCCTTCACGAACGGACCCGTGTCGCGCTTGTGCGCGACCACGCACTTACGGCCCACGCAGATCCGCACGCGTGAGCCGCACGGCACCAGATTCGTGGCGACCGACAGGGTCGTGCGCTGCGTGCGCGGGAACCCCGGGCAGGCGTTCCCCTGCGACGAGGCGTCGTACGCCGATGCCAGCACCCGTGCCCCGCGGCCGCGGTATGGCGCGGCGGCGGGCGCCGCGGCCCCACCGGACGCCGGCTGCGCACTCGGCGCCGACGGCATCGAGACGGGCATGGCCCCCAGGGCACTGGACGCCGGGATGGCGGCGGTGAGGATGGCGGCGGACGCGACGAGTGCGAGGCGGTGCAGCAGGGCGGGGCTCCCTGTCGGGATGGCGGCCCGGCATGGCCATCCCCTGAGGGATGGCCGGGTACCCACGGGCCCGGTCTGAGGTACGAGGAGGCACCCTAACCGGATGGGTGGGTCATGCAAGGTGTTCGCCCCGCACGATGCGGATTTTTCACGATTCGGTGTTGCGCGCTGCGAGCAGGAAAAAACTGCGACGCCGCCGACGCCGCCTGCGTTGTCCTACGAATCGCGATCCATGCGCTCGAGCTCGCGCTCGATTGCCGCGTCATCGCTCGTGCGGTTGCGCCAGAAGATGAAGGCCAGGATCGCGCCCCATACCACCGTGACGTAGACAGGCCACGGCACGCCGGGCTGGTCGCGGTCGTTCAGTGCCCAGATCACCCACAGCGCCACGTTCACGATGACGAACACGCCGATGGCCACCTGCATGCCCCGCTTCTTCTGCACGCGGGCCGCGGCCTGCTTCCGGCGCGCGTCGCGCCCTGTGTCGTCGGAGCCCATGCTCGTCCTCTCGTACTGGCGTTGCCGTGCGAGCCGCACAATACTGACTGCGCGGGAGAGGAACAGAGGCAATCGTGGGAATCGACTGCCGCGGCACCGGGGAGCGGTGAGTGGGCCGTGCAGGGATCGAACCTGCGACCTTGGGATTAAGAGTCCCCTGCTCTGCCAGCTGAGCTAACGGCCCGCGGGCACGCTAGCACCAGCGGCATGGCCGGGGGAAGGGCATCAGCCGCTGGATGATCCCTGCGCGGCGAGCGCGTTCAGGCGGTTCCGGATGTCGGGCGCCAGGGTGTCGTCCGGTGCCAGCTGCAGGAACCGCTGGTAGGCCAGGATCGCCTGGCTGCGCTGCCCGGCCTGCTCGGCCAGTTGCCCCCAGTAGGCGTAGATCTGGGCGTCGCGGGGGTTGCGCTTCGTGTACGCGGCAAGCGCCGGCAGCGCGGCGGCCGGGTTGCCCTGGCCGCTCGCGACGGTGACGAGGCCGATCACCACGTCGCTGTTGCCCGGGGCGTTGTCCACCGCTGCGAGCGCGTCGGTGAGTGCCGCGGGGTCGTTCGGGTCCCGCGCCAGTCGCGCCTGCGCCATCGAGGACTGCGCCTCGCCCAGGTCCAGCTTCGCCTGCGCCAGGTCGGCCTTGGCCGTCGCGCTCTTCGGTGAGGCCTTCACAGCGGCCGTCGCCGTATCCACCCCGGCAGAGGCCGTCGTCACCCGGGACTGCGCCTCGTCAATCGCCTGCTGCAGGGGGTCGGATGCGCCGCAACCACCGCTCACGGCGAGTCCTCCGGCCACGAGGCCGAACCCCGCGAAGGCGACCATCGCGATGATGGCGATCACCTTGGTGAGCACCTTCTGGTGCTTGCCGTCGAACAGCACGCGGCGACGCTACATGATCCGCGCGCGCGCCTCGCGCGCCGCGGCATTCACGGACCCGCTGTCTGCGAGCACCGGGCCGTCCGGTCCGAGCACCCGGCGTCCGCCCACCCACGACGCCACCACGCGTGCTCGCGGATCGAGCACCGCAAGCGCGGGGTCGGCATCCACTGGAGCGCCCTCGGCCGGCTGCACCGCCACGATGTCCGCGCGCTTGCCGGGGACGAGCGATCCGATCTCGTGGTCCAGCCCCACCACGCGCGCCGACCCGGTTGTCGCCATCGCGAGCATGTCGGCGGCGACGGGCGAGCTTCCGCGCCGCGCGCGGGCCTCCGCCGCCCAGCGGGCCTCGTCGCGCAAGTCGTATGCCCCGGCGCTCGCCGGGCTGTCGGTGCCGAGTCCCACCGGGACGCCAAGGGCCTCCAGGGCCTCCACGGGCGCATCGCCGCAGGACAGGCGCGCGTTGGAGTGCGGGCAGTGGGCCACGCGCACCCCATGCTCCGCCAGCACCCGCGCGTCCTCGACGCCCACCTGCACGCAGTGGGCGGCGATGAGGCCCTCCCGGAGTGCGCCCGCAGCGGCGAGGCGTGACACCACGCCGGGCCCGCCCCCGGGCCAGGACGCAGGATCGCGGCCCACGGAGGTGATGGTGTCCACCAGCGGCCCCACGCCCTCATCCAGCAGGAGCACCTCATCGGGCGACTCGGCCACATGGCTTGCGACCGACCCGCCCCCGAGAATCGGATCGGCGAGCACCTCACCCCACAGGGCCGGCCCCACCGTGTACGGGGAATGGGGTGAGGTGCCCACCTGCACGAGGGGCCCGGCGTCATCACGCGCGCGCAGCAGGGTTTCGCCGTGGTGCATCACCTTCTCGCGCGCGGCCGTACCACTCTCGCGACCGAACACCTCCAGGTGCACGATGGCGCGCAGCCCCGTCTCGGCCGCTGCTGCTGCGGCGAAGCCACCCGGGCCGGAGTCGCAGATCGTGGTCGTTCCGTTGCGCAGCGCCACGGTGGCGGCCCAGCGCGCCCCTGCCTCGCGATCCGCGGGCGTGATGCCCGCGGTGCGGTGGATGAACGTGCCCAGCCACTCCCCGAACCCCGCATCGGGAACCAGCCCGCCCATGAGGCCCCACTCCAGGTGGCAATGCGCGTCCACCAGCCCCGGGATGAGGATGGCATCGCCCATGTCGGTGACGGGCACGCCATCGCATGGGGGAAGGTCGCGCTCGCGCCCCACTGCGACGATGGAGTCACCGGCGAGCAGCACGCCGCCACCCCGGATGACGGGCCCCTCAACGGGCAGGACCCACGCCCCCCGTATGAGGGCGGTGAAATCCCCGCTGCTAGGCGGCGGGGGTGGACTCGTCGGTCTTCTCGGGCAGCGCCGCGTCCTGGGCCTGCGTCGCCGTCACCTGGTCATCGGCGGCCTTGTCGCCGGTGACGCCCTTCTTGAACTCGCGCATGCCCGTGCCGAGGCTCTTGCCGATCTCGGGCAGCCGCTTGGCGCCGAAGGCCAGCAGGATGATGGCCAGGATGATGATGAGCTCAAGCGGGCCGATGCCGAATGGCATGGGTTTACCTCATGGTCGGGGCTCCCCGGCGGGGATCCGATTGCGGCGACGTTAGCATGGGTCCCCGGATCGTCGATGCGGGGGGAGGTGGGGATATCGGGCTCGAGCCCATGGCGGTTGGATGGGGTGGGCTGGTCGGGACGATCGGCCTCGCCGCGTCCGCCGCGGCCCCCCTCTGGGTGCGCGCGCTGGCGATCATCGGGGCGTTCCTCATCGGCGGCTTCCTCGCCGGCGTGCGCACGCTCGATCACCGCGCGCTGAACGCCGCCGCCGCGTGGGTGTTCGGGTGGCTGCTGTGGGCTGCCATCTGCCTTGTGCTGGCCATCGTGGCCGGGTTCGGCGGGCCCACCGACCCGGAGTTCGCCCCCGGCAGCGATGGGGCGTCCCTGCTCATCGCCGCCGCCTCGCTGCTGGCCGCCGCGGTGGGGGGGCTGGCCGCCGATCGCCGGTACAGCACCCGGCGCATCCGCAGGCGCTACTAGCGCGGGAAGTCGCGGTGCGAGCGGCTGGAGGTGGGTCCGGCCTGCCCCTGGTACTTGCCCTGATAGGGCGTGTCCACGGGCGTGCTCATCTGCAGGAATGAGATCTGGCCGATCCGCATCCCCGCATGAATGGCGATGGGCAGGCTGGCGACGTTCGAGAACTCCAGCGTGATCTGGCCGGTGAACCCGGGGTCGATATAGCCCGCCGTCGAGTGGATCAGCAGCCCCAGGCGCCCCAGGCTCGACTTGCCCTCGAGCCGGGCCACCAGGTCGTCGGGGATTCCCACGCGCTCGAGCGTGGACCCCAGCACGAATTCCCCCGCGTGGAGGATGAACGGCGCGTCGTCGCCGATCTCCACCACCTCGGTCAGGTCGGCCTCGGGCTCGCGGGGGTCGATGTACGGCTGCCGGTTGTTCCGGAAGACCCGGAAGGCACTGGACACGCGCAGGTCCACGGATGACGGCTGCAGCAGTGCCTCGTCGAACGGGTCGATGACGAGGCGCCCCGCGGCCATCTGCTCGCGGATGGTGCGATCGGACAGGACCATGGCCCGGCACGCTACCCGATGCACCACCGGTGATCGCGCCCTGGGCTAGCCTGCGGAGCGTGATGGATGGCCCCGCGACCGCACCCGGACGGCAGCGCGCGTTCCGCGTGGACGCCGCTCCCGATGCACCCCTGATCGCGAGTATCCGCGATGCGCGCGCGCGCGGCGCCGTGCCGGATGTGCTCGTGGGCGGGGTGCTCGTGGGCGACGGCCCCGTGGACCTGCTCGAGTCGGTCGATGTATCGGCCGATGAGCTGGACCAGTTGCTGGATGGCCGGCGCCTGCCCCGGTGGGTCGTGGAGAAGGGTTCGTTCGGCCCCGGGTACGTGCAGTTGAAGTCGCTCATGCGCCAGGAGAGCCTGGTGACGGTGTGCGAGGAGGCCTCCTGCCCCAACATCCAGCGCTGCTGGAGCCGGGGCACCGCAACGTTCATGATCGCCGGCGAGACCTGCACGCGCGGGTGCCGGTTCTGCGATGTGACATCTGGCAAGCCCATGCTGCCGCCGGACCCGCGCGAGCCCGAGCGGCTGGCCGACGCCGCGGCCGCCATGGGCCTGCGCTACGTGGTGGTGACCGCCGTGGCGCGCGATGACCGGCCCGATGGGGGGGCCGGGCACTTTGCCGCCGTCATCCGTGCGCTGCGCGACCGCCTGCCCGATGCGCGGGTGGAGGTGCTGATCCCCGACTTCCGGGGTAACTGGGACGCCCTTGACCAGGTGATCGACGCCCGGCCCGACGTGCTGAACCACAACACCGAGACCGTGCCGCGCCTGTACAAGCGGGTGCGCCCCGGTGCGCGATACGAGCGCACCCTGGAACTGCTGGAACGCTCACGGGCGGCGGACCTGCCCACGAAGAGCGGCATCATGGTGGGCCTGGGCGAGCAGCTGCCCGAGGTGGCGCAGGTGTTCTCGGACCTGGCGGCATCGGGATGTGAGGTGGTGACCGTGGGCCAGTACCTGAGCCCGTCGCCCGACCACCTGCCGGTCGAGCGCTTCTACGCCCCTGCCGAGTACCCGGCACTCGCGGCGCTGGGCACGTCGTTGGGCCTCGCGCACGTGGAGGCCGGCCCGCTGGTGCGCTCGTCGTTCGAGGCCGACCGCGTTGCCGACGAGGTCGGCGCCGGCGTCGTCTAGGTTCCCGGCATGGATCAGATCACCGCCCAGACGGCCAAGGCCGCGCTCGATGCCGACGAGGCCGTGCTGATCGACGTCCGCGAGCCCGCCGAGGTGGCGCAGGCATCGGTCCCCGGGGCGATGCACATCCCCATGGGGGAGCTGCTGGAGCGCCTCGCGGAGGTGCCGCGCGACCGGCGCGTGGTCTTCATCTGCCATAGCGGCGCACGGTCGGACAGCGTGTGCCGCTACCTCGAGGAGAACGAGGGCTTCGGTGACCTCGCCAACCTCGAGGGCGGCATCGTCGCCTGGCACCAGGCGGGCCTGCCGCTCACGCGGTAGCGCCCCCGTGGTGCTCAGAAGCGGCGCACGACCCGGTAGAGGGTGTCGCGCTGCACGGCGCGGCGACCGGTGGCCTCGATAGCGGCCACCATGCGGGGGGTGTCGAGCTGGAACGCCGTGCCGGCGGCGCGGACGACGTTCTCCTCGATCATGATGGAGCCCATGTCGTCGCACCCCGCCTCGAGGGCCAGCATCCCCACCCTCAGGCCCTGGGTCACCCACGACGACTGCATGTGCGCGATGTTGTCCAGGTACAGCCGCGACACCGCCGACATCATCAGGTAGTCGGCCGCGGTGGTGTCGAGGTGATCGTCGCCGCGCGCGGAGCACCCGCCCGACTGGTACGACCAGCACACGAATGCGCGGAAGCCCCGGGTCTCGTCCTGCAGGTTGCGCAGCACGCGCAGGTGCTCGATCCGGTCGTCCACCGAGTCGACGGTCCCGTACATCATCGTGGCGCTGGTGGAGAGCCCGCGCAGGTGGGCCTCGCGCATCACGCCCAGCCACTCCGCGGTGGTCGTCTTGCGCGGCGCGATCACATCGCGCACCCGGTCCACCAGGATCTCGGCCCCGCCCCCGGGGATCGAGTCGAGCCCGGCCGCGATCAGCCGGTCGAGCACCTCGCCAAGCTCCAGCCGCGAGTACTGCGCGATGTGCAGCACCTCGCTGGGCGACAGCGCGTGCAGGTGGATGGGGTAGCGCCGCTTGATGTCGCGGAAGAGGTCCTCGTACCACCCGATGCGCAGGTTGGGGTGGTGGCCCCCCTGGAGCAGCAGGGCGGTGCCGCCGAGGTCGAGCGTCTCCTCGATCTTCCGGAAGATGACCGGCTTGCTCAGGATGTACCCGCCGGGATCGCGCGGATGGCGGTAGAAGGCGCAGAAGTCGCAGTCGGTGACGCAGAAGTTGGTGTAGTTGACGTTGCGGTCCACGATGAACGTGACCTCGCCCGGATCGGTCACGCGGTCGCGTGCACGGCGGGCCGCGGCGGCGACGGCCACCACGTCGCGCGAGGCGATCAGCGCCCGTGCCCCGTCGTCGTCCAGCCGCTCGCCGGCATCCAGGCGCTCGATGACCTCCAGGTGGCGCGTGGGCGTGGAGGTGCTCATGCGGCCAGGGCCTCCATCGCATGGTCTTGGTCGAGTTCGCCCGCCCGCCGCGCCATCGCGAGGAAGCGCTCCAGCCCGGCGCGCTCACCCGGGCCGAACCCGTAGCGAAGCCGCCGCAGGTAGCCCGCGATGAAGTCCTCGTCGAACGGGAATCGCCGGGCGGCCGCGTGCACGACGCGCACGGGGTCCTCAGCGAAGGAGGCGGGGGCTGCGGCGATGGCGTCACCGAGGGCCGCCACCTCGTGCGGCCGGTGGCGCAGCGTGTCGTCGCGTACCGCCCACACGGCGAACACCATCGGGAGCCCCGTGCGCGCACGCCACATCTCGCCGAGGTCGGTCGAATGGGGCGCCATCCCGCTCCGGTGGGCCTGGAGCGCCGCATCGGCGATGAGCAGCACCGCCTCGCCGGACGCGAGCGCCTCCCCGGCCAGGGAGTCGTCGTCCAGCACCCGGAATGGGACGTGTGGCCCCAGCAGCACCCGCAGGAGGGTGACGCTGCTGGCGCTGTGGGGCGTCACGGCCACGCGGCGAACCTGATCGACGGGGACGTCCGAGAACAGCCGGATGGAATCGACCGCCCCGTCGCAGGCGACGCATCCCACCGGCAGCAGGCGCAGGCGGTCCGCGGCGCGCGCATATGCGATGCTCGACACCGCCGACACATCAAGGCGCCCCTCGACGAGACCCGCATTGAGGGCGGCGGGCAAGCCATCGGTGAATCGCACGCCGGGCAGCGCCACTGCCTCGAGGTGGTGGTACACGGGGAACATGTTGAGGGCACTGATCCGCCCTACGCGCAGGTCGCTCACCGGGGCACCGCCCGGGCGCCCACGGCCTCTGCGAGGTGGTCCGGATCGGACGGGTCATCCGTCGGGATCACCCACTCGTCTGCGCCGAAGGCCACCGCCACCTGGCATGCGCCGGCCCCGAGGGCGCGCCAGTCCGGCCGGATCGGCGTG
>JAUROO010000001.1 GCA_030829765.1 Miltoncostaeales bacterium
AGCTGCGCTCGGTGTCGAACCCGATCACCCTGTGCGTGCGTTCGGATTCCTCGGGCACCTCGTTCGGGTTCTCCAACTACCTGGCCAAGGTCAGCCCGAAGTTCCGCAGCACGGTCGGCGGGGCATCGAAGACGCCGAACTGGCCGTCGAACATGACCGTCATCAAGAGCAACGGCAACCCGGGCGTGCTGTCGTGCGTCAAGCAGAACCCGTACTCGATCGGCTACGTGGACATGGCCGACGTCTACAAGGGCGGCTACTACAACAACGTCGCCAACATCGGCAAGTCCGAGAAGGTCGGCAAGAAGCGCAAGATGGTGTACATCCGTCCGACCCTCAAGTCCACGAGCGCCGCTGGCAACCTGAAGAAGGTGAAGTCGACGCTGGACATCGACTTCTCGGCCAGCCCCGCGAAGGGCGCGTACCCGATCGCCATCACCACCTGGGTGCTGTGCAAGCCCGGCATGGCGAAGAACGGCGACGTGCAGAACGTCCTGAAGTACTTCTACGGCAGCAAGGCGCAGGGCCAGCTGAAGAACTACCTGTTCTCTCCGCTTCCCGCGGCTGTGAAGAAGGTGGCACTGAAGCGCGTGGCGCTCTGCAAGTAGCGACTGCGTCGCCCTGACGGGGCGCTGATCACGGGGCCACCCCGGCGCACTGCGCGGGGGTGGCCCCGGGTCGTCGCGGTCCTGTTCCGGGCGTCATCCACGAGGCCATGACGCCACCTCCACCTCCACCCCCACCCTCGCTTGCCGTGGGTGATGATCCCGGCGGGCCGGGCGCGCCGGCATCGCTCAGGCGCGGCCTGGGCGGCGTCGTCGCCGATCGCGGCTACGCCATCGCCGCCGCCCTCGCCGCCCTCGTCATGGTGGTGGGCGTCGGCTACCTGATCTGGGTCACCGTCGGGGAGACGGGCGACGCCTGGAGCACGTTCGGCGTCGTGGGGTTCGTATTCGGTACCGATTGGGTGCCGACGCCCGTGAGCGGGCCCGCGGTGTACGGGGCCCTGCCCTTCATCTACGGCACGCTCATGACCTCGGCCATCGCCATGGTGCTGGCGGTGCCCGCGGCCATCGGAATTGCGCTGGCCACGGTGGTACTGCTGCCGCGGCGGCTGCGCGGTCCCATCGGCGGGTTCATCAACCTCCTGGCGGCGATCCCGTCGGTCATCTTCGGGCTGTGGGGCATCACCGTGCTGGTGCCCTTCCTCCGGCCCGGCCTGGACTGGCTGGCCGAGAAGCTGGGGTGGGTGAACCTCTTCGGCTGGCGGCCGTTCGAGGGGCCCGTGACCGCCGGGTCCTACCTGGTGTCGGGGCTCGTGCTGGGCATCATGGTGCTCCCGATCATCACCGCGGTCGTGCGCGAGGTGCTTCTGACAGTGCCGCGCGAGCAGCAGGAGGCCGCGTACGCGCTGGGCGCCACGCGCTGGGAGATGATCCGCAGTGCAATGCTGCCCTGGGCGCGATCGGGCATCGTCGGGGCCTCGGCCCTGGGGCTTGGGCGTGCGGTCGGCGAGACCATCGCCATCGCGATGCTCCTGGGGAACAGTCCGGGAATCTTCGACTCGCTCCTGGGCCCGGGCGCCACGCTGGCCAGCGTCATCGCCCTCCAGACGAACGAGGCCACCGGCCTGCAGTTGTCGGCTCTCACCGCGCTCGCCGTGGTGCTCTTCGTGCTCGCGTTCGCGGTCAACGCCACCGCGAGGGTGCTGGTGACACGCGGTGAGAAGCCGCGCCGGGCGGGCCGCATCCGGGGACGCATGCGCCGTACGCCGGTGCCAAGCGGTGCAGAGGGCACGGAGGCCGGGGCGCCGGCCCCGGTGCGGGCAGAACCCCTGCCCATCACGGGACCCGGCGCGGTGTCGCCGTCGCGCCGCCTGCGCTCGCGCGTGGCCGAGGGCCTCATCTGGTTCAGCCTGCTGTTCGGCGCAGTGCCGCTGGTGTTCCTGATGTGGGAGATGCTGCGCCTGGGCTTGCCGGCCATCTCGTGGTCGTTCTTCACCGAGCTGCCGCCACTCGACATCAGCAGCTACGCGGGCGGGATCTCCAATGCCCTGGTGGGCACGCTCATCCTGATGGGCCTGGCCACGCTCTTCGCCGCACCGCTGGGTGTGCTGACGGCGCTGTTCATCGGCGACGTGGCGCGCCCGTCCGGGTGGCAGGGGCGCATCGCGCGGGCGGTGGGGTTCGTGGTGGACGTGATGCTGGGCATTCCCTCGATCGTGGTGGGGCTCACCGTCTTCCTCGGCGTGGTGGTCGTGCAGGGGCACTACTCGGCTCTGGCAGGGGGTATCGCCCTCGCCGTCATCATGTTCCCGATCGTCGTACGCACCGCAGACGAGGTGCTGAGGCTGGTGCCGAATGCGCAGAAGGAAGCCGCCATGGCGCTTGGCGCGCCGAAGTGGCGAACGACGATGTCGGTGGTACTGCCCACTGCGCTGCCGGGGATCCTCACGGGGGTCCTTCTGGGCCTCGCGCGCGCCAGCGGCGAGACGGCGCCCCTGCTGTTCACATCGCTCGGCAACCAGTTCATGTCCACCAGCATCACCGAGCCCATCGCCTCGATACCGCAGCTGATCTACCAGAACACCATCACCTCGCAGACCCCCGCGTCGCTGCAGCTGGCATGGGGTGCGGCGCTCGTGCTGGTGGCGATCATCCTCTTCCTGAACCTCGTGGCCGCGTTCCTATCGCGGCGCAGCCGGAACCTGGAGGCCCGATGAGCACCGACGACCTGTTGCCCGCGACCACGCCCGGCAGGGCAGTTGACCCGCCGCCCGAGGGAGCCGGCCGGGCGTCCTCGCCGGAACAGGATCCCGTGCCATCGCTGGACGTGCCGCCGGTGCCCGCGGGCCGGGAACGGCCGCCCATGTATACGCGGGACCTCTGCGCCTACTTCGGCTCCCACAAGGCCGTGGAGGACATCACGCTGGACTTCCCGCGCAATACCGTGACCGCGCTCATCGGCCCGTCGGGGTGCGGCAAGTCCACCTACATCCGGTGCCTCAACCGCATGCATGAGTTGGTGCCGACTGCCCGGTGCACCGGTTCGGTGTTCCTGCGGGAGACCGACATCTACAGCCGGGACGCCGATCCCGTCGCGGTCCGGCGCGCGGTGGGCATGGTGTTCCAGCGGCCGAACCCGTTCCCGACGAAGTCGATCGCCGACAACATCCTGGCGGGTCCCCGCTTCACGCGCAGGAAGCTGAGCCGGGGGCAGCGGGATGACCTGGTCGAGACCACGCTGCGCGGCGCGGGCCTGTGGGACGAGGTGAAGAACCGCCTCGAAGCGCATGCCGGCGGGCTGTCGGGTGGACAGCAGCAGCGCCTGTGCATCGCCCGCGCGCTCGCGGAGGAGCCCGACGTGCTGCTGATGGACGAGCCGTGCTCGGCGCTTGATCCCCAGTCCACCCTGCGGATCGAGGACCTCATCCGGGAGATCCGCGACCGCGTGACCATCGTCATCGTCACGCACAACATGCAGCAGGCCGCCCGCGTGTCGGACTACACGGCATTCATCACCATCGAGAACGAAGGCGAGCCGGGACGCCTCATCGAGACCGGGCCGACCAAGGAAGTGTTCGGAAACCCGCAGCACGAGCGCACGGAGGCATACGTGTCAGGCCGCTTCGGCTGAGGCGGGCGCGGACGGGTTCCACCCCTCACGGGGCACGCAACGCCGCCCGTCCTTCCACCTGCGGCCCGGGAGCGCCCCGATGCGGGCGCGGACGGGTTCCACCCCTCACGGGGCGGCTAGGTCTCGAGGGCCTCTTCCTCCTGCTCGGCCTCGCGCCGTAGTTGCTTGAAGCTGACGCCCTCGAAGAGCAGGAAGATGAAGCCCACCGCCACGCCCACGGCCATCTCGGTGGCCTGCAGGACGATGGAGAACGCAAGGGCGTCGGCCGCGCTCACGCCGTACGAGGCGGTGAGCGGAACCACCGCGGCGGCCTGGAACACCACGAGATTGCCGGGGAGGATGGGGAACGACTGCGCGAGGGTGATGGTGACCAGCAGCAGCCCCGCGCCGCCCCAGCCCACGTAGCCCAGCCCGAAGGCCCCCAGCGTGGCGTAGATGCCCGCCCATTGGGCGATCCAGGTGCCCAGGCTGGGGATGGCCACCCTGCTCATCTGACGCGGGTCGCGCAGGCTGGCGTGGCTCTCGTGCACCGCGCCCCACAGGCGCTGGAAGGCGCGGGTCACCCGCCGCCAGATGGACCCGGTCGAGAGCCACGGGGGCACCTGGCGGTTGGGGTTCTGCAGCAGCGCCACGGCCACCACCACCAGGCAGATCACGCCCAGCACCGCGGTGATGATCCACGCGTAGGACGGCAGGGGCAGGAACAGCCCGATGATGATGACCAGGGCCACCCAGGCGATCGTGGTGACGATGTTCTCCACAACCACCGTGCCCAGCAGCACGGTGGTGGAGAGGTCCTCGCCGCGGCGGGCCAGGCGGCGCCTGGCCAGCAGCACCTTCGCGATCTCGCCCACCCGCGCGGCGAGGATGGTGTTGAACAGGAATCCCACCATCAGCGGGCTCAGCAGGTCCATGTACCGCGTGCGGTGCTTGAGGCCGGGAAGGCCGTCCACCACGGCCTTCCACGCGGCGCCCTTCAGCAGCACCGACAGGAAGTTGGCGAGTACTGCCACCACCAGCAGCCACAGGTTGTCCACGCGGAAGGCGGCGATCACGGCGCCCCAGTCCACGCGCCACACCACCAGCGCCACCACCACGGCCACAAGCACCAGCCGCAGCACATTCCACGCCCACCGGGGGACGGCGCGGCGCTTCCCCGCCGCGTCGTCGCTCATGCGACCAGCTGGTCCAACGTGACCAGTTCGAGGCCCATTTCCTGCGCTGCCGCGCAGATGTCGGGGATTGCCGCGGCGGTGTGCGCACGCAGGCGGTCGGGGTTCCAGCCGTCGGCGTCGTGCAGCAGCAGGATGCAGCCGGGGGCCAGCGCGCGCGCGGACCGCTCGGCCACCACGTCGGGTCCCGGGTCGGCCGAGTCGAAAACGCCGCGGGTCCAGCCCGCCATGCGGTAGCCGCACGCCCGTACCGCGGGCCACGTGCCCGGCCCGCGGAACCCGTGCGGTGCACGGAATACCCGGGTGAGCACGCCCGGCCCCGCGGCGTCGCGCACGGCCTCCTCGGTGCGTACCAGCTGATCCCGCACGTGGGCGGGCCCGCGCAGCACCAGGATGCCGTGGTCGTAGCCATGGCTCGCCACCTGATGGCCCTCCTCGTGCATGCGGCGCACCAGGTCGGGGTGGCGCCGGGCCTGGCGGCCCAGCACGAAGAACGTGGCCCGCACGCCGGCATCGGCCAGTGCATCGAGGATCGCGGGGGTGGAGGGGCCGGGTCCGTCGTCGAAGGTGAGGGCCGCGCGCGGGCGGTCGCGCGGGCCATGCCGTAATACCGGCCCGAGCACCGGTGATCCCGGGCGGAACGCCGCCCAGGCCCCCAGGGCCCCCGCCGCGACCGCGCCGGCGGCGAGAACCGGGTGCCGTCGATGCGCCGCGATGGCGAATGCCAGCACGGCCGATTCCGCGGCGACCACGCGGCGGATGGTGATGCTCTTGGTCATCGGCTGGGTCATCGCGATCGGCCGCCGAGGCTATCAGGGGCGGGGGGTGCGCCCGGGGCGTGGCACCCCACCGCTGGGAGTGCCAGCGGGGCGCCGGCGGGTCTATACTCGCGCTGATTCCCGTCCCAGGAGTGCATGTGCCGGTCTACGACTACCGCTGTGAGAAGGGCCACCGCTTCGAGGCCATCCAGAGCATGTCCGACAAGGCACTCACCGCGTGCGAGGAGTGCGGGGCCCCGGCCCAGCGCGTGCTTCACGCCCCGGCCATCCACTTCAAGGGCAGTGGGTTCCACAACACCGACTACGGCACCAAGACGCGGCCCAAGGAGCAGCCTGCCCCGGCATCCAGCGGCGCGTCGGGCGGTGACTCCGCGAGTTCCGGAAGCTCCGGGAGCTCATCCGGCGGGTCCGACGGCGGCGGTGGCGGCAAGTCCGTGGGGCTCGACAAGGTCTGATCAGCGCCGCACGAACTCGGCGAGCTGCTGCTCGTCGAGATCGGGCTCGCCCACCACGTAGGAGACCCCGCCGACCGTGCGGGGCATTCCCGCCAGCACGATCCGGTCGTCGGATGACGACTGCAGGCGCCACTGCAGCCAGCCCAGCTTCACCAGGTCGGACACCCCCATGTCGGTGCCGATCGCACGGATGGCCGCCGCGCCGTTCCACGGCGAGAAGGGCACGCCCGTCACCGACGCCATCTTCGCCTTCAGGCCGGTGACGAAGGCCTGCTGGCGCGCCGCGCGGTAGAAGTCGTTGTCGCACTTGCGCACGCGCACGAACTGCAGGGCGCGTTCGCCGTCCAGTTGCACCTGACCCTGCGGGAACGACACCGTGGTGCCGCCCGAGTACGGGCAGTTCTTCAGCGCCGTCGGGTTGTTCACGGTGATGCCGCCCAGGTCGTCCACCATGCGCTTCACGCCGTTGAAGCGCACCACGATGACGTGGTGGATGGGCAGGCCGGTCAGGTCGCGCACGGCGTTGATGGTGCCCTTCTGCCCGGCGAACCAGTACGCGGCGTTGATCTTCTCGGTGCCCACGCCGGGAAGGTCCACGCGGAAGTCGCGGGGGATCGACAGCCACTTCACCTTGCCGGCGCCGGGGTCGGTGCGCATCACCATGATGGAGTCGGCGCGCGACCGTGTCTCGCCGGGTCGGGCGTCGATCCCGATCACCAGGGTGTTCTGGGGCGCCGACAGCAGCGGGCCCGCGGGGGACAGCGCGGCCTTGGCCGCGGGCGTCACACGCGCGTTGGCCTCCGACACCGCGCCCTGCACGCTGAGGAACCCGAACACGCCCCAGGCCGCCAGGCCGACCACCAGCACCGACGCCACGCGCCACGTCCATCCCCATGCGCCGACGCCCCGCAGCGACCACCACCGGCGCTCCGGGGGCGGTGCCCACGGGTCGTGATCGGGGTCGGGGGCCGTGGACGGGCGCTCGGCCCGGCCCACTCCCTCGGTGAGCTGGCGCAGGCCGTCGATCCCCTCGGCGGACTTCCCGGACCCGCGGGCCTTGAAGCGCCGATATGGCTTGGCGGAGGGCGGCATCGGCGGCCGATGGTACCGTCGTCGACGGGTGTTCCGGTCCGCGGGGGGTACATGAGCGTCATCGGCGTCGACGTGGGCGGCACCAAGATCGCGGCCGCCCGCCTGGGGTCCGGCTACGGCATCGAGGAGTCGCTGGTCGTCCCCACGCCCGAGGGGGGCGAGGCCGTGGTGCGCGCGATCGCCGACGTGACGGCCCGTCTGGCTGCGGGCGCCACGGACGACGTGGCCGCAGTGGGGGTGGGCGTGCCCGCCACCATCGACCCGGCAACCGGGATCGTGGGTGCGTCCAACCACACCGGCCTCGACGGCCTGCATGCGCGTGATCTGCTGCAGCAGCACATCGGCCTGCCCGTGCACGTGGACAACGACGGCAACCTGGCCGCCCTGGCCGAGCACCGCCTGGGCGCAGCCCGCGGGCACGACGACGTGGTGCTGATGACGGTCGGCACCGGGATCGGCGGTGGGCTCATCATCGGCAGCCGGGTGTTCCGGGGCGGTGGGGGGCAGGGGGCCGAACTGGGGCACGTGGTGGTGGAGGGCAACGGACCACCGTGCCAGGGCAACTGCCCGAACCATGGGTGCATCGAGACCATGTGCAGCGGCACGTCGCTGGGGCGGGACCTGCGTGCCGCGGCTGCGGCCGACCCGGGCGGGGCGCTCGGGGCGCTGCTTGCCGAGGGGCGGCTGGACAGCCGGACGGGCCTCGACCTGGCGCGGGCCGGTGATGCGGACGCCCGCGCGGTGTTCACCACGGCGGGCCGGTGGCTGGGGGTGGCCGTGGCGTCGCTCACCAACATCTTCGACCCGGGGATCGTGGTGATCGGCGGCGGCCTCTCGGCGGCGGAGGAGATCCTGCTCGCACCCGCGCGCGAGGAGTACCTGCGCCGGGCCCTCCCGCCCACGCGCCGCGCCCCGCTGGTGGTCGCCCGGTTCCGGAACGACGCCGGGATGGTGGGGGCGGGCATCCTGGCCGCCGAGGAGGGCGCGGCCTGAGCGGGCGCCTCGTGGTGGTCGCCACGCCCATCGGCACGCTGGACGACCTGTCGCCGCGCGCTGCGCAGGCGCTGCGCGACGCCGACGTGGTGGCGTGCGAGGACACCCGTCGCACGGCGGTGCTGCTGCGCCACGCGGGATCGTCCGCCCCCATGGTTCCCGCACACCGCCACAATGAGGCCCGGCGCGCGGCCGACCTGGTGCGGCGCATGCAGGACGGCGCCACGGTGGCCCTGGTGAGCGATGCGGGCATGCCCGGCGTGAGCGATCCGGGCGCGCGGGTGGTGGCCGCCGCGCGGGATGCCGCGCTGCCCGTCACGGTCATCCCCGGTCCGGGCGCGGTGGAGACCGCGCTGGTGGCATCGGGCCTGGCCACGGGCACCGGCTACGGATTCGCGGGCTTCGCCCCGCGGAAGGCGGGCGAGATCGCCGCCCTGCTCGCCCGCCTCGATGCCTGGGACGCCCCGGCGGTGGTGTTCGAGAGCCCGCACCGCACCGCCGCGCTGCTCGCCGCCATCGCCCGGCACGATCCCGCGCGTCCCGTGGCCGTGTGCCGCGAACTCACCAAGGTGCATGAGGAGGTCCTGTGCGGCACCGCCGGGGATCTCGCGACGCGCGTCACCGGGTCGCTGAAGGGCGAGGTGGCGGTGGTGATCGCGCCCCCGGCCGCCCCGGCGCCCCCGGACGACGAGGCCCTGGCCGCGGCGATCGCTCCCATGCTCGAGGCCGGGATGAGCCCCGCGCGTGCCGCCGACGTGGTGGCGGCACTGGGCGCCGCCCCGCGCAACGCCGCCTACCGCGCGGCGCTGGCCGCGGCGCGCGACTCCGCGTAGGCGATTGCCCGCGACCGCAGTACCGGGTCGTCGGGCAGTGCCGCGATGGCCTTGGCGCGCCGGGGGACGCTTCCCGCCACCAGCGCCCGCGCGAGGGGTTCGCCGATGGGGAGGAGGGGGATGCCGCCGTGCTCCTCCGCCGGGGCGTCCATCGCATGCAGGGTGCCGCCCGGTCCGGTGACGGCGAGGCCCCCCGAGAGGTCGATGTCCACGCCGGCCACCTGACCCACCGCACGCTCGGATGACCAGCCCCCGCCGGCCTGGCGTGCCGGGGCGGGCAGGCCCAGCGCGTGGGCCGCTGCCACCGCGTCGGCTGCCGCCACCTCGATGTCGATGTCGGCCGGGCGCACGGGCAGCCCGCGCATCAGCAGCGCCGCGCTGCCGGCCAGGCGCCACGGGATACCCGCAGCACGCAGGCGCAGCGCGGCGGCCCGCACCACGGCCTGCACGCGCGCGGGGGGTGGGGGTGCCGTCGCTATGCTGCCTCCTCCGTGCCCGGCCGCTTCTTCATCACGACGCCGATCTACTACGTGAATGCGGACCCGCATGTGGGCCACGCGTACACCACGATCATGGCCGACGTGCTCGCGCGGCACCACCGCCAGCGCGGCGAGGACGTGTTCTTCCTCACCGGCACGGACGAGCACGGCGCCAAGATCGCGCGCGCGGCCGAGGAGGCCGGGCGCGCGCCGAAGCAGCACGCCGACGCCCTGTCGGCCCGCTTCCGCGAGATGGGCGGCGTGCTGGGCGCGAGCAACGACTTCTTCATCCGCACCACCGACGAGCAGCACAAGGCGGCCGTGCAGGCGCTCATCGTGCACATGCACGAGAAGGGCGACATCTACAGGGGCAGCTACGGAGGCTGGTACTGCACCTCGTGTGAGGCCTTCTACAACGAGGGCGACCTCGATGAGGGCACCACGTGCCCCATCCACCGGCGCCCGGTGGAGTGGATCGAGGAGGAGAACTGGTTCTTCCGCCTCTCCGCCTACCGCGATGCCCTGCTCGCGCACTACGACGCCGTGCCCGACTTCGTGCGCCCCCGCACCCGCATGAACGAGGCCCGCCGGATGGTGGAGGACGGCCTCGAGGACCTCTCCATGAGCCGCGCGCAGGTGGAGTGGGGCGTCACGGTGCCGTGGGATCCCGCGCACACCGTCTACGTGTGGGTGGACGCCCTGTTCAACTACTACACGGCCCTCACGTACGCGGAGCCCGGCACCGACCTGGTGGATCGCCTGTGGCCGCCCACGCTGCAGCTGATGGCGAAGGACATACTCAAGTTCCACGCCGTCATCTGGCCGTCGCTCCTGATGAGCGCCGACCTGGCGCTGCCGGAGCGCCTGTTCGTGCACGGGTACATCCTCAAGGGCGGCGAGCGGCTGTCGAAGACCACTGGCAACATCGTCGACCCCTTCCCGTACATCGAGCGCTACGGCCTGGATGCCCTGCGGTATTACCTGTGCCGCGAGATCCGCTTCGGCGAGGACGGTACGTTCACCGACGAGGGCTTTCACCAGCGCTATACGAGCGAGCTGGCGAACGACTTCGGCAACCTCCTGTCGCGCACCGCGAAGATGATCGAGCGCTACCGCGATGGCATCGTGCCGCCGGACCCGGGTGGCGACGCCGAGGTCGCGGCCGAGGCGGCCCGCGCCCGCGACGAGGTGGTGGAGCGGTTCGGCGCCGATGACGTGACCGGCGCGGTGGAGGCCGCGTGGGGATGGGTACGGCGCCTCAACCGGCTGGTCGAGGAGCGCGAGCCCTGGGCCCTCGCCAAGGACGATGCCCGCTCGGGCGAGCTCGACCAGGCGCTGTTCAGCCTGGCCAACGGACTGCGCATTGCGGCGGTGCTGCTGTGGCCGGTGCTTCCCGGCTCGTGCACCCAGGTGCTCATGGCGCTTGGCGAGCCGGCGGATGCCGTGGGGCTCGATCGCGCCGCCTGGGACGTCGGCACGCCCGGTGCCAGGGTGGTGCCACCTCCGCCGCTCTTCCCCCGCATCGAGGCCGATGAGGTGACGGCGTAGTCGACTCGCACTGCCATCTGCCGTCGTGCGACGACTCCGTGCCCGACCTCATCGCGGCGGCAGCCGCGGCGGGGGTGGAGCGCATGGTGACCGTCGGCTGCGGCCGGGAGCAGAGCGAGCAGGCGGTGGCGCTGGCCGAGGAGCACCCGGAGGTGTTCGCCGCGGTGGGCGTGCACCCGGTGGACGCCGGCCGCGGCAACTGGCGGGATTCCGACATCGACTGGATTCGCGACCTGGCCTCGCACCCCCGGGTGGTGGCCATCGGCGAGGCGGGGCTCGACTACTTCCACGAGCGCACGGCGCCCGCGGACCAGCCGCGGGCCTTCCGCGCCCAGGGGGAGCTGGCGGCCGACATGGGGTTGCCCCTGGTCATCCACACCCGGGATGCCGCGGACGACACCATGGAGATCCTGCGCGATCTGGGCCTGCGCGATGTGGTGCTGCACTGCTTCTCCATCCCCCGGTACCTCGACGAGGCGCTGGAGCGCGGCTGGACCATCAGCATCGCCGGCCCGGTCACCTTCCCCCGGAACACCGAACTGCGGGACGCCGTCACGGGCATCCCCGCCGATCGCCTGCTGGTGGAGACCGACGCTCCGTACCTGGCGCCCGTGCCCATGCGGGGCTCGCGCAACCAGCCGGCCTACGTGGCCCATACGCTCGCGTGCATCGCCGACCTGCGGGGGGACGACGTCGCGTCGCTCGATGCCGCCACGTCGGCCACCGCCGCGCGCGTCTTCGGATGGTGAGCACCCCGCCCGGGCGCGTCGGCACGCAGCGCCTGATGGAGCGCCATGGCATCCGGCCCGATACGGACCTCGGGCAGCACTTCCTGCTGGACGAGAACCTGGTGGACCTGGCGCTGCGGATGGCCGACGTCGGTTCGGACGACGTGGTGCTGGAGATCGGCGCGGGCCTTGGCACGCTCACCGCGGCCCTCGGGCGCGCCGCCCGGGCCGTGCACGCGTTCGAGGTGGATCGCCGCATGGAGCCCGCGCTGGCCGAGTCGGTGGGTGGGATGTCGGGCGTGCACGTGCACTGGGGCGACTGCATGCGCACGGACCTCGCCGCGCTGGATCCCGCACCCACCAAGGTGGTGAGCAACCTGCCGTACCACGTGGCCACGCCGGTGCTGGTGGAGAGCATCTGCGATCTTCCGGGGGTCACGGACTGGGCGCTGATGACCCAGCGGGAGGTGGCCGACCGATGGCTGGCCGCGCCCGGCTCGCGCCTCTACGGCGCGCCGTCGGTGGTGATCCAGTTGGCATGCACGCCCAGGGGGCGGCGGGCCGTGGGACGCGAGGTGTTCTCGCCCCGTCCCCGGGTGGACTCCGCGCTGGTCGCGCTGCACCGGATCGGCCCCGGGCCCGACGACGCCACACGCGCGGTGGTGCGCGCGGCCTTCTCGGCCCGCCGCAAGACGCTGGCCAACGCACTCGGCAATGCCGGGGCGGATCGCGACGCCGTGCGCCGCGCGCTGCGCGCGGAGGGCCTGGCCGAGTCGGCACGCCCGGAGCAGGTGCCGCCGCAGGCCTATCCGTCCTTGGCCCGGGCCATCGGCCCGCTCGGGGGGGCGGGATGACCGCGGGCACGTCGGTCACCGTCGCTGCCCCGCCGAAGATGAACCTGCGGCTGGAGGTCGGCCCGCGGCGCGAGGACGGCTATCACCCGCTTCGCACGCTCATGGTGGCGCTGGACGGGCCTGCCGACCGGGTGACCGTGTGCCGCGCCCCCGCGCGCGAGGTGACGTGCCCGGGCATCGATGGGCCGTCCAATCTTGCATGGGCGGCGCTGGACGCCCTGGAGCACGAGGCGGGCCATGCCCTGCCACCGGTCGCGGTGAGCATCGACAAGGTGCTCCCCGCCCAGGCAGGTATCGGCGGCGGGTCCAGCGATGCGGCCGCCACGCTGCGGGCGGCCGACCGCCTGCTGGGCCTCGCCCTCGGCCCGGAGCGCCTGGAGCGCGCCGCCGCGGCGGTGGGGTCGGATGTGCCCTTCTTCATCCGCGGGGGCGCCCAGTGGGCGACCGGCCGCGGGGAGGTGCTCCAGCCCGCGCCCGCCCCGGCCTTCTCGTGCGTGATCGTCGCGCCCGGCGAGGGGCTGTCGACCGCCCGCGTGTACGCCGCGTTCGATGCCCTGTCCGCACCCCCCACGGACGAGCCGACTCCCGTGCCGTCCACCGCTGCGGGGCTCGCCGGGTGGTGCCGCAACGACCTGTGGCCCGCCGCGCGCGGGCTGGCCCCCGCGCTGGGGGACCTGCACGATGCCCTGGTGCGCGCGGGTGCGGCGCCGGCCCTCCTGTGTGGCAGCGGATCCGCCATCGCCGCCATCGCGGCCGATGACGACGCCGCGCGGGCCCTGGAGGCGGCTGCCTGCCGTGTCGTCCCGGACGCGCGCATGCTGCGGGCACGGTTTCCCGGGGCGCCGCCACCCGCCTAGCGGAAGCCCACTCCCGCTCCCGCCCGCTTCCGCACCACGCTGAGGCTGGGCGGGTTGAGCGCCAGCAACTCGGGCACGGTCACGGCCGTGTAGCCCTTCTTCTTGATGTAGGGAAGGAGCCGGTTCACCGCCCAGTAGGTCTGGCCACGGTTCTCGTGCAGCAGGATGATCGCCCCGGGGCGGATGCCGGCCTTGCTCAGGCGCAGGATCTCCGTGCGGTCGGCACCCAGGGAGTCGCGGCTGTCAGTGGACCACAGCACATTCAGCATGCCCGAGCGCTTCAGCCACGCGTTCAGGCCGCGCGTGCTCGATCCGTACGGGGGCCGGAACAGCTGCACGCGGTCGTCGGTGATGGCGCTGGAGGCGCGTGCACTGCGCGATACCTCCGCGATCTGCTTCGCCACGGGCAGGTCGGGCAGGTAGGGGTGCGACCACGTGTGGTCACCCACCACCGCCTCGCGTCCCTCGCGCCGCAGGGTGTCAGGCCACGACCGGAAGTTCTTGCCGTTCACGAAGAACGTGGCGCGGAATCCGTACTTGCGGAGTTCATCCAGCACCTTGCCCGTGTACGGCCCGGGGCCGTCGTCGAACGTGAGGGCCACGTACTTGCCCTGGCGGCCGGCCTCGTAGATGGGCAGGCCCAGCTTCGCGACGCGGGCGACCGCCTCCTGCTGCTCGGCCTCCGTGGGCATGGCCCTTGCGCGGGCGGCGGTGGCCACGGCGGGCACGGCCAGCAGCATCAGGGCTGCCGCCGCAAGGCGCAGAGGGGTGGGTCGCGTCATGCCCGGGCACGCTAGTACCTGCCGGTGCCGCTGTTACCCTCGCCGGGGTGCCCGACATGCAGATCGTCATCGATGAGGAGCCTCCCGGCGCCGGGATGCGTGGGCACCGTGCGCTGGCCGGCCGGCGCCTGTTGCTGGCCATCGTGCTGGCCGCTGCCGAGGCCGTGATGCTGCTGGTCTGGCGTCCGGCGTTCCTATGGGTGCTGCTGGGTGCCGCCGTGCTGCTGGCCCTGGCCGTGGGGCTCCTCAGCCGCGTCCCCGCGGGCCTCGGGCGCGACCTCCTGCTGATCGTCGGTGGCGCCCAGGCGATCGTCATCGGGGTGCCCCTCGCGCTCGGATTCGGCGTGCTGGTGGCCGTGATCCTGGGGATCATGCTCATCGCCGGGCTGGTGTTCGTCGCGGTGGCGAAGCGCCGGTGATCGCCATCCACGCAGCGCCCCCGCCGCCCATCGTTGCGCCCGTGCGTGCCCGGCAGGCCGCACGCGAGTCGCAGACCTTCGACCAGGACGTGGGTGCGCTGATCGGGCAGGCATGGCTGCGTGCCATTCGCTGGCGGCCACTTGCCGCCGGGTTCGTGCAGGCCCCGCTCGTCGCGGTGCTGGATACCGGCGTGGCCCCCGGTGCGGCCGGTCTGGCCAACCGCGTGGATACCGGGCGCGCGGCGTCGTTCGCCTTCGGCGACGGCAACCCGCTGGTGGATCCGCAGGGGCACGGCACGATGGTGGCGAGCGTCATCTCCACCGTCGCCTCGGGCTCCGAGGCCGCGCCCGGCGTGCGCATCCTGCCGGTGCAGATCGCCGGCCCCGGCGGCGAGACCTCGGCCCAGGCCGTGGCCGATGGAATCCGGTATGCGATCTCACGCCGTGCGCGCATCATCAACCTGAGCCTCCAGGGCAGCAACCGGTCGAAGGTGGAGCAGGACGCCATCGACGAGGCCGTGCGCAAGGGCATCCTCGTGATCGCGGCCAGCGGCAACACGGGCAAGGACACATGCGGGGTGAGGGGCATCACGCAGTGCGAGTACCCCGGTGCGTACCGGCACGTGCTCGCGGTGGGCGCCACGGACGAGGGCGGCGCGGCCCTCCCGGAGAGCACGCGCGGCATGCACGTGGCACTGGCGGCCCCGGGCCGCGACATCACCGCCGCCAGTGCGCGCGGCCCCGAGGGCGGGCCCCGCTTCGAGACCCGCACGGGCACGTCCATGGCCGCCGCGGTGGTGACGGGGGTGGCCGCCCGCCTGCTGGTGGCGCGCCCCACGCTGACGCCTGCGCAGCTCACTGAGATCCTCATGGCGAGTGCGCGTGGCAGTCGCGGCGCCCTCGACCGTGCCCGCGGCGCGGGGGTGGTGGACCTACCGCGCGCACTCGCCATGCGTCCGCCGGCCCTGGATGCGCGCGAGCCCGACGACGATGCCCCGGGAGCACGCCGCCTGCCGGCTCTCGTGCGCCCCGGGTACTCATTCGGGCAGCGCTCCGGGATGCTCCGCACCTGGGCCGACCTGCGCGACTACTCAGTGGTCAATCTGAAGAAGGGGCAATTGCTCACAGCAGAGGCCACCGTGTCGCGGGGCAACGACGTCGACCTGTACCTGTGGAAGCCCGGCACGCCGCCCTACCGCGGCGGCGCGAAGTTCGCGCGGAAGTGGCTGGTGGCGGGGTCCGTGAACAAGGGTTCCACCGAGGTGCTGACCCGTCGCGCCGATCGCACGGGCGCATACCTGGTGGAGGTGCGGCTGGCCGGGGCGCAGCGCCTCGTGCGGCCGCGCTACGTGGTGACGGCTACCGTCACGCGCTGACCGCGCTCCTGCTCGGGGTGTTGCGGATTCGCCACATGTGGTGGCGATGGACCGTGAAACCGGCTTTCATGGACCGATGGCCAGTACCGGCACCACGCCGCGCGATCTGTCGGATCCCGCGCTGTATTTCAACCGCGAGTTCTCGTGGCTGGACTTCAACGCCCGCGTGCTGGCGCTTGCGGCCGATCCGTCGCAGCCGCTGCTCGAGCGCTGCAAGTTCCTCGCGATCTTCTCGAGCAACCTCGATGAGTTCTTCATGGTGCGCGTTGCCAGCGTGATCGAGGCGCTGGAGGCCGGCCGGCCGTCGTCCACGCCCGATCGGCTTCCCCGCGAGCAGGTGCTGGAGGGAATCCGCGAGCGCGTGCTGGAACTGGTGGACCTGCAGGCGTCGGTGTGGCGCGACGAGGTGCGACCGTCGCTCGCGGCGGAGGGCATCGTGGTCGCGAACATCGACGACCTGCCCGGCAGTGCGCAGGCCGACCTGCACATCAGGTTCGAGCGCGAGATCGAGCCGGTGCTGATCCCCCTCGCAGTCGGCCCGGGGTTGCCGTTCCCGTACATCAGCGGCCTGTCGCTGAACCTGGGGCTCACGGTGCGCGACCCCCATACCGGCGAGTCGCGGTTCGCGCGTGTGAAGGTACCCCGGACGCTGCCGCGATTCGTGCGCGGCGGGGACATCCTGGTGCCCGTGGAGCAGGTGATCGCCGCCAATCTGGGGCGGGTCTTCCCGGGGATGGAGATCACCCGCCGCGTGCTGTTCCGCGTGACGCGCGATGCCGACTTCTCCATCTCCGATGAGGCAGACGACCTGCTGAACGCGGTGGAGCGCGAACTGAGCCGGCGACGCTTTGGCGGTCCGGTGCGCGTGGAGGTGGAGGCCCGCAGCAGTGGCACCCTGCTGGAGGACATCAAGGACGGCCTCGGCGTGTCGGACACCGAGGTCTATCCCATCTCGAGCCTGCTCGACCAGACCGCGCTGTGGCAGGTGGCGGCGCTCGACCGTCCGGACCTGAAGGACCGACCGTGGGAGCCACGGGTTCCCGCGCGCCTCATGGGTGGACGCGATGACGGCGACATCTTCGCCGAGATCCGTCGCGGCGACATCCTCGTGCACCATCCCTACGACTCGTTCGAGGCAAGCGTGGCCCGGTTCGTGCACGAGGCCGCCGACGACCCCGATGTGGTCACCATCGAGCAGACGCTGTACCGCACCAGCGGTGACACGCCGATCGTGCCGGCGCTCATCCGTGCGGCCGAGCGGGGCAAGGGCACGGTGTGCCTTGTCGAACTGAAGGCGCGGTTCGATGAGGAGCAGAACATCCGGTGGGCCAAGGCGCTGGAGCGCGCGGGCGTGCACGTGGTGTACGGGCTGCCCGGGCTGAAGACCCACGCGAAGCTGTGCCTGGTCGTGCGGCGTGAGGGCAGCCGGCTGCGCCGCTACGCGCACATCGGCACAGGCAACTACCACCCCACCACCTCGCGCCACTACACGGACACGGGGCTGTTCACCTGCCGCGATGACGTGGTGGACGACGTGGCCGATCTCTTCAACTACCTCACCGGGTTCGCGCGTCCACCCGAGTACCGGCGGGCACTGGTGGCGCCCGAGCACCTGCGCGAGGGTCTGCTTCAGCACATCGACCGGGTCACCGAGCGCCACGGGCAGGGGCACCCCGGGCACATCCGGATGAAGCTCAACTCGCTCATCGACGGCCGGCTGATCCAGGCGCTGTTCCGGGCCTCATGCGCGGGGGTGCCCGTGGATCTCTGCGTGCGTGGCATCTGTGGGTTCGTGCCGGGGGTCCCGGGCGTGAGCGAGAACATCCGCGTGCTCTCGGTGGTGGGGCGATTACTGGAGAACGCCGGCATATTCGCGTGCACCCGC
>JAUROO010000077.1 GCA_030829765.1 Miltoncostaeales bacterium
CCACCGATGCCATCCAGTCGGCGATCACCTCCACCGGGGTGATGTGGTCGTGCTCCGGATGCGCCACGCACACGGGGCGGTCGCCCATGTCGTCGGGAAGCGACGCGCCCGGGGCCACGGCGGCCACGGCGCGCACGCGGGGGTCCATGGCGCCCACGTGCAGCGCCACCCATGCCCCGAATGAGTACCCGCAGATGGCCAGCGGGGTGCCGGGCGGCAGGGCGTCCTCGAGGGTGTCGAGCGCGCGCACGGCGTCCATCCACTCGGTGTGGTCGGCCACCGACTCGCCCGCGCTCTCCCCCGCCCCCCGGAAGTCGAACACCAGCGCGGCCATGCGCTCGGCCACGATGGCCTTTCCCAGGGCGCGCACCACGTGGCTCTCCCGTGTGCCGCCGTACATCGGGTGGGGGTGGCACACCACCACGCCTCCAAGGGGCGTGCCGGCATCGGGGCGCAGTATCTCGGCAGCCAGCGGCGGTCCGTCGCCGCCGATGGTGACGCGCTCGGAGATCACGCCGGCTCCAGCACCTCGATGTGCAGCACCGTGGCCACGGTCTTGTCAGACGTCTCGATGCTCTCCGGCGAGACCACCTCGGCCCAGTCACCCCGGCAGTCGATGCGCACCATCTGCCCCTCCTCGAGCACGCCGGAGAGCGCCACCGCCAGGTCGCCCTGCACCTCGAAGGTGTTGAGCTCGAGCGGGATGTCGGTGTCGAGCGTGATGAGCAGCAGGCGACCGCGGTAGCGGGCGTCATCCTCGAACATCATGGCGATCTCGCCGGTGAATGATCGGAGTTTCGGGGACGTCACGGGTCGGCACTCTATCCTCGTGCCGATGAGCCAGCCGTCCGATCAACAGCCCGCCGCCGCCGGCCCCCGCAGCTACCTGCTGCTCGGCCCGCCGGACATCCTCCATGACCTCCTCAACGACTTCTCAGAGGACGGCTGGGCGTGCTCGGCCGACCGCTGGCAGGCGGTGATCACCCGCCCCGCCGGCGACACCGGCCCCGACCCGGGTGCGTGGCCCGCAGAGGTATCCCTGCAGGGCGTCCGCACCGACGGGCACGAGGCCGCGTGCCGCGAGCACTTGAGCCCGCTGGAGTAGCGGCGCCTAGCTGTCGGCGCGCAGCTCCTGCATCTCGGCGATCTCCTTCGACTGCTCGTCGATGATCCGGTTCGCCAGCGCCTTCACGTCGTCGTTCGCCGTGCTGTTCAGCACCATGTCGGCCATCAGCAGGGCGCCGGCGTGGTGCGGAATCATCATCCGGAGGAAGGCCTCATCCGGGTCGGCAGCCGCAGTTATGGCCTCGGGTGACATGCCCGACATGCCCATCATCGTGGACACGCCCATGTCGTCCATATCTATCTCGGGGACGTCCTCGCCGTAGAGCGCCCGATACCACGAGCGCATCTGGGCGATCTCCTTCTTCTGCTCGCCGATGATCTTCGTGGCAAGGGCCTTGACCACCGGTCGGTCACCGGCCTGGAGCTCGGCGTCCCCCATGTCCACGGCCATCTGGTGGTGCTCCACCATCATGGCGAGGAACGCCTTCTGACCCATGGCCATCGTGCCGTGGTGCGCCTCGCTGACCCCATCCATCATGGCGATGGAGTCGCCGTCCATCATGTGGTTGCCCCAGGTGCTGGCGCCGATGGCCCAGCCGATGACGCCGCCCACGAGCAGCACCACCACGGCGCCGATGACGGCCATCCACTTGTTACTCATCTCAATCCTCCTGCGTTCGCCGTGACATGACATCCCCCGTGGGGACGGTCAGGTCACCGCTGCAGCACGCAGGGACGTATCGGACGGGGTGGTCCGTGCGCCGGGGGACCGGTCATGTGGATGCGCGTGGCGCGCCGGATACCCGACGCCGCGAAGGGCAGCCTTACCCGCAGCCCCCGGCCGAGGCCCACGGCGATGGCTGCCGCCATGGCGAGCATCGCCATGCATGCGGAGGCCATGCCGACGTCCGACGTGCCGTCATCACTTCCGTGTGCGGGCCCGCCAGGCGGAGCGCACTCCCCCGCCAGGCACTGCGGGGCAACCTGCGCGTGCGCCGAGTGCCCAAGCGTGGGGGCGCCGTGATGCATCGCCAGCACCAGCGCAAGTGCGATCAGGGCGAGCATTCTCATCGTCGCTACGGTACTCCGTTGCCATCGATGGGCTCACCCGCCACGGCGCTTCACAACCGCGGCCCCGCCGCTGCGGTGTGCCACACCATCCCGAGGCACTGCGAGGTAGGCGTGGTGGTGACCAGCGCGCCCTACGGGAAGAGGCGCGACAAGGGCACGCGCATGGCGCTGCAGTGCCTGGTGTCGTCCACCCCGCTCCAGGACCTCCCGCGCTACGACGGGGAGTTCCCCTTCTGCGAGAAGAGCGTGCCGGAGGATGCCTGGCAGTAGCCACCCCGGGGTACTGCCGCTACGTCGCGCTCCAGAGGCCGTCGTCGCCCAGCGGCTCCACCTTCACCGCGCCACGGCCCACGGCGCGGAGGAGCATCTGGGCGGCAGC
>JAUROO010000078.1 GCA_030829765.1 Miltoncostaeales bacterium
CATGCGACGGCGATGTGGCGCAGCAGCCAGGAATGCCCCCACGCCGGTCCGATGCCCACAGTGCCGCCGCCCCACGGGAGCGGCACCAGCGACAGCGCGACCGCCGCGAGCACCATCCACCTCCACGTGGCACCCGCCCAGCCCGAGGCGCCCTCCGCATCGAACGCGCCCTCCTCCCGGCTGCCCGCCATACGCGACCCCATCACAACGGCAGCGATGACGAGGGCGAACATGAGGTAGTACGACGGGGAGATGGTGGACGCGGTCCCCGCGATGACCAGGGGGATGAAGAGCGCCACCGACCGGGGCAGCGACGCGCGTGCGGCGAGGACGACCAGCAGGAAGGCCACCGCGGCGATGATCACCACGCCAAGCGGGTACATGACCGCCGATGTGGTGAGCCAGGCCCCGAAGGCACTGATGGGTCCCGGTCCCTGGGCAAGCCAGTTGCCGACGATCACCGCCCCGCGGGCCATCGAGATGTTCGCGTTCGAGTCGATCCAGAGGCCCGCGACCCCCTGGAAGCCCGTGACGTTGGCCCACCACGCCGACAGGCCCGCGGTCAACCCGCCGGCCGTGAGCACGAACGACGGCACGGTGATGGCCACGAAGGCCACGACGGCCGCCAGCGCCTGCCGCCAGCGCCGCAGCGCGACGAGGGCGAGGGCCAGCAGGATGAACTGCGGGCGCACCAGCGCGGCGGCGGTCACGAAGCCCGGTGCCATCCAGGGCGGGTCCTTCCCCGCGAAAAGCGCGAAGCCCAGCAGGAGGGGGATGACGAAGCCCGCGCTGTTGCCCCGGTCCACCACCGCGATCACCGGCACGGCGGCGACGCCGATCACGATCAAGGGCACAACGAGGAACGGCGAGCGCCGCCACTGCCAGGCCAGCCACAGGGCAGGCGCGGCAGCGGCCACCAGCAGCAGCGAGATGAAGAGGTAGAAGGTGCGCCCGGAGCCGAAGCCGGCGCCCAGCAGCAGGTCGGCCGCCACGTGGGGGAACTGGCCCACCGGCGTGTACAGCGAGTTGTAGGCCAGCGACGGGTCGGCCAGGTACGGATGGGTGGAGGGGTCGAACCCCGGCAGGCCGAAGTCGTGCCGCGCCGTCAGCACCTGCCCCGTGTAGTCACCGAAGCAGTGCGCACCCAGGCCCGGGAACACGCCGGCCTCGCACCAGCCATCGCGTACCGGGTAGCTGAGCGCGCCTGCGACCTCGCTGCCGTTGTACTGCGAGGCCACCCACAGGGCGGGCAGGGCCACGACCAGGGCGGCGGACAGCAGCAGGAGCATCCGCGTGGCCCATCGCACGCGGGGCGGGCGCGGGGTGTCCACGGCTCCGCGGGCGGGCTCATCGGGCACGGGCCGAGGGTACCCCATCGTTCACCGGGCCCCGTGCCCTCGGGCGAGCCGGTATCGCTACCCTCGCCACGTACCCGACGGAAGGAACACGCGTGACCCCACCCGCCTCGCCATCAGTGGACGTGCTCGCCCTGGGCAACGCGATCGTCGACGTGCTGAGCCACGTGGACGACGCCGTCATTGACGGCCTCCCCGTGAACAAGGGCGGCATGACGCTCATCGGCGCGGTGGAGGCGCAGGAGCTGTACGGAACGCTGGGTCCGGGCGTGGAGTGCTCGGGCGGGTCGGCGGCCAACACGGTGGTGGGTGCCGCCATGCTGGGCGTGCGCACCGCCTTCGTGGGGCGCGTGAGGGACGACCAGCTGGGCCAGGTGTTCACGCACGACATCCGGGCCGCCGGCGTGCAGTTCGACACCGCGCCCGCCACGGACGGGCCCGGGACGGCCGCCTGCCTCGTGATGGTGACCCCCGATGCACACCGCACCATGTGCACGCATCTGGGCGCGTCCATCGAGCTGGGCCCCGACGACGTGGACGAGGCCCTGGTCCGCGGCTCCGCCGTGCTGTACCTGGAGGGCTATCTGTGGGACCCGCCGGGCGCGCGCGAGGCCATGCGCAGGGCCATCCGCATCGCCAAGGATGAGGGCCGCGCGGTGGCGCTGTCGCTGAGCGACCCGTTCGCCGTGGACCGCCATCGCGCCGACTTCCTGGACCTGGTGGACAACGACGTGGACATCCTGTTCGCCAACGAGCACGAGCTCACGTCGCTGTACGGGATCGACGACCTGGACACGGCGTTCAACGAGGTGATGCCACTGGTGAAGGTGGCCGCGTGCACGCGCGGCGAGCACGGTGCGGTGATCGTGGGCGACGGCGAGACGCATGTGATTCCCGCCGAGCCCGCCGTGCAGGTGGTGGACACCACGGGCGCAGGTGACCTGTTCGCCGCGGGATTCCTGGCGGGCTGGACGCAGGGCCGCAACCTTCATGACTGCGGGCGGATGGGGGCCGTGGCGGCCGCCGAGGTGATCAGCCACCTGGGCGCACGGCCCGAGGCCGACCTGCGCGCGCTGGTGACCGCGAAGGTGCCGGGATAGGCAGGACCGCCCGCCCTGGCGCGGAACCCTGCTCCACGTGGGACGTTCCCCGCTAGTCTCCCGCGGCCTTTTCCTTCAGTCCCCGGAGTTCCCGTAATGCCGTCCAACGCCAGTGTGATCGTCCGCGCCGAGTTCCCGGTGGGCACGGACGTACTGAGCAGCGCCATGACCGCCCTCACCATGGCCGGTGGCGAGGTGGGCGGCATGGACACCGTGCGCTCCACCCGCGAGACCATCACGCGCGACGTGGTGGTGCACGGCACCGACGATGCCCACTGCGAGGAGATCGTCCGCACACTGCAGGGCATCAGCGGCATCGAGGTGCTGGACGTCACCAACGGGATCTTCCGCGCGCACGAGGGCGGCATGCTCACCATGCGCACCCGGGCACCCGTGCGAAGCCGCGACGACCTGTCGATGGCATACACGCCGGGCGTGGCCCGCGTGTGCATGGCCATCCACGACGACCCCGAGCGCGCGTGGGACCTCACCATCAAGGGCAACAGCGTGATGGTGGTGAGCGACGGATCCGCCCTGGTGGGACAGGGCGACCTGGGGCCGCTGGCATCGCTGCCCGTGCTGGAGGGCCTGTCGCTGTTCATGCGTGAACTCGCGGACGTGGACGCCTTCCCGATGCCCGTGGACCTGGACGACCCCGCGGCCATCGCGGACGTGGTCACGAAGATCTCGTCGGTGTTCGCCGGGGTGCACCTGGCCGACATCGCCGCGCCTGCCTGCTTCGCCGTGGAGGCCGCGCTGAAGGATGCGCTGGGCATCCCCGTGCTGCACGGTGACGCCGAGGGCACCGCAGCCGCGCTGCTGGCCGGCGTGCTGAACGGCCTGCAGGTGACCGGCCGCATCATCGAGGACACCACCATGTGCGTGGCGGGCTCCGGCCCCGGTGCCACCGCGTTCCGGCGCATCGCCGATGCCGCCGGCGCCCTGGAGGTGCGCGCCGCGGAGAGCGGCGACGCGATGCACGACCTGGTGAAGGGCGCAGACGTGTACGTGGGCGTGTCGTCCCCGGGATCGCTGGACCGCGACGACATCTCCGCCATGGCCGCGGAGCCCATCGTGTTCGCGCTGGGCATGCCCAACCCCGATCTGGACCCCGGCGACGCCGAGCACGTGGCGGTGTTCGGCACCGGCCGTCCGGACCTGCCCAATCAGGTGAACAGCACCCTCGCCTTCCCCGGCATGTGGCGCGGCCTGCTGGACGTGCGGGCATCGGCGTTGACCGACCAGGCCGTGATGGCCGCAGCCTGCGCGATCGCCAATGTGGTGGCCGAGGAGGGCGCCGTGGCCGCCGACTACGTGGTGCCCTCGGTGTTCAACCGCAAGCTCGTTCCCGCCGTGGCGGCCGCGGTGGCGGACGCAAGCCAGCGTGCCGGCGTGGCGCGCATCGCGCCCGCCGAATAGCGCTCTGCCAGACTGGCGGCGTGAGCCGCGCCCGCCGCACAGCCGCCGTGGTGCTCGCATGCGCGGGCATCGCCACCGCCTCGGTGGCCGCCGCGGGGTGCGGTGGGGCGGATGGCACCCCGGCATCCACCCGCGCAGACGGCGCGCCGCTGTACGACCCCGATCACAACGTGGTGAACCTGCCGCCGGGTTCGCGGTTCGCCATCCAGATGCCCGAGCCCGGCGAGGGCCGCGAGTGGCAGCTGCACTCCGAACAGGAGATCGGCGGACTGTCGCTGAAAGGCATGGAGAATCCGTCCGGGGGCGGGATCTGGGCCTTCGAGACAACCGAACCCGGTGGTGGCGTGCTTCAGTTCAGGCTCGCGTCCACGGGAACCGAGGACTTCATCGAGTCCGTTGACTACGAGGTGAACATCACATGAAGACCCCCCGCATCGCCGCGATCGGCGCGGCTGCACTGATGCTGACGGCGGGAGGCCTGGTGGCCGCCGGCTGCGGCGGCGAGCAGGTGAACACCGCGGCCAGCACGGCACCCGACGGCATGGAGACTTTCACCTCGGGCGATACCGAGGTGAACGTGAAGCTGGGTGCCAAGTTCGTCATCTCCCTGCCCGAGACCGCCGGCACCGGCTACCAGTGGCAGCCCGCAGGCGGAAGCGCCGCCGGCGTGCAGGTGGAGCTGTTCGACGACGCCTTCGTGCCCGACAACCCCGACGCGGTCGGCTCATCGGGCGTGCGCAACTTCACATACGACACCGCCAGGACCGGGTCGGGCACCTTGGCGTTCGAGCTGCTGCCGCCGGGCAGCAGCACCCCCGATAACACCGAGACCTTCAACGTGACGGTGGCGGAGGGATAGGTGCGCTGCCTGGCCGCCACGCTGGCCGTGCTGGCGCTGGGAGCGGCGGGCCTGGTGGCGCAGGGCTGCGGTGAGGACGCCGGCACGGCGGGGGGGCCCGCCACCGGCAACCTGCAGATCACCTACATCCCCGATCAGGGCGTGACACCGCGGGTGGCGGTGCTCGCGTGCCCGGGCGTGAATACCGAGGACGCTGCGGCGTGCGAGCAACTGGAGTCGCTGAGCGCCGCGTTCGACCCGGTGCCCGCCGACCGGGTGTGCACCGATATCTACGGCGGGCCCGAGCAGATGACCCTGGTCGGCACATGGGCCGGGGAAGCGGTGGACACCACCCTCACGCGCACCAATGGCTGCGAGAGCGACCGGTACGAATCGCTGGCGCCCGTGCTGCTGCCGCTGGTGGGCGGTCCCGGGGGCGGCTAGGCCCACTGATGACGGTGACCATCCCGTGGAGTCCGCGGCTGCAGGCCTACAACCCGTCGGACGACGACGAACGGGCACTGCGCCGCGGGCTGGCATGGGACCTGCTTATGCAGATGGGGCTGCTGGATGCCGCAGGGGTGAACGTGGTGGATCCCCCGGGCATGGATGACGCCGGGCTGGCCCGCGTTCACGCGCCCGCCTACATCCAG